>NZ_JBFUEB010000096.1:0-23837 GCF_056404395.1 Rhizobacter sp. P2_D12
CGCCCCGGCTCCAGCCCCCGCGCCCGCGCCCGCGCCCGCGCCCGCACCGACCCCCACCCCGGCCCCCGCCACCGCCACGCAGCGCGACGCCGTCCGCCTGGCCGACCAGGCCAGCTTCGGCCCGAGCGAAGCCCTCGTCACCACCATCAAGTCGCAAGGCGCCGCCGCTTGGGTCAGCGCGCAGATGGGGCTGAACGTTTCGCGCTACACCAGCGGCAAGGGCGGCGAGATCCACCAGAACACCAGCAGCACCGACTTCTGCGCGTTGCCGGCCCACGTGAACGAGCCCGACTGCTGGCGCGACTGGTTCTCGACCGAGCCGCTGCTGTGGGACTTCTACCGCAACGCTGTGAAGCAGCCCGACCAGCTGCGCCAGCGCGTGGCCTTCGCGCTGCAGCAGGTGGTGGTGGTCAACAGCCTCGAGGTCAATGGCAACTACGGCTTCCGCGTCTACTACAACAACCTGCTCGACAACGCGTTCGGCAACTACCGCGACGTGCTGAAGAAGGTGACGCTGTCGCCGGTGATGGGCGACTTCCTGAACAACGCCAACAACGACAAGGCGGCGCCGAACGAGAACTACGCGCGCGAGTTGCTGCAGCTGTTCAGCATCGGCACCTGCGAGCTGAACACCGACGGCACGCTGAAGACCGGCAAGTGCGTGCCGACCTACAGCAACGACACCGTGCGCGCCTATGCCTACGCGCTGACCGGCTGGACCTACCCGGCCGGCGGCGCCACCTCGTACGGCTGCTACCCGACCGGCGCGAACTGCCGCTACTACGGCGGCGACATGATCGCGGTGGCCAAGTTCCACGACAGCGCGGCGCGCGACCTGCTGGGCGGCGCCAAGCTCGCGGTCGGCCACACCGCGCCGGCCGCGCTGGAGACGGTGCTCGACAGCCTGATGGCGCACCCCAACACCGCGCCCTTCATCGGCAAGCAGCTGATCCAGCAGCTCGTCACCAGCAACCCGAGCCCGCAGTACGTGACCCGCGTCGCGTCGGCGTTCACGAGCGGCCGGTACAGCTACTACGACAAGAGCTTCGGCAGCGGCAAGAACGGCGACCTCGCGGCCACCGTCGCTGCGGTGCTGCTCGACAGCGAGGCGCGCGCCGAGACCGCGACGCGCAACAGCGGCAAGCTGCGCGAGCCGACGCTGATGTTCACCGGCACGCTGCGCGCGCTGAACGGCAACACCGACGGCGACTCGCTGAGCTGGTGGTGGGGCGACAGCCTGCGCCAGCACGTGTTCCGCCCGCCCTCGGTCTTCAACTACTACCCGCCCGACTACCCGGTGCCGGGCACCACGCTGGTCGGCCCGGCCTTCGGCATCCACAACGCCAACTCGGCGCTGGAGCGGCTGAACTTCCTGACCTACCTGCTCGACTGGGGCGGCACGCAGCCGGCCAACAGCGGCGCGCCCAACCCGGTGGGCACGCTGGTCGACCTGTCGGCCTTCAAGGCCGATGCGACCGATGCCGCGAAGCTGGTCGACCGGCTGTCGATGCTGGCGATCGGCCAGGCGCTGCCGGCCGGGCCGCGCACCGAGGTCATCAACGCGGTGTCGGTGTCGGGCTCGACCAGCGACGCGCAGAAGCTGAACCGCGTGAAGATGGCCGCCTACCTCGTGTTCGGCTCGCCGAACTACCAAGTGCAACGTTGAGGGCCGCACGATGAACTCCCCTGCTTCCATCGATCGCCGCCGCTGGCTGCTCGGCTCCGGTGCCACGCTGGCCGGTGCGCTCGGCGCCGGCTCGCTGTCCAACCTGCTGCTGGGCGCGCGCCCGGCCTACGCGGCCGACTACAAGGCGCTGGTCTGCGTCTTCCTGTACGGCGGCAACGACGGCTTCAACACCATCGTGCCGAACGACACCCGCTACATGCAGTACGCCAACGTGCGGCAGGGCCTGGCGATCCCGAAGGCCAACCTGGTCAACCTCGCCGGCATCAACTACGGGCTGCACCCGTCGCTGGCCGCGTTGTCGACCGCGTGGACCGACGGCAAGCTGGCCCCGGTGTTCAACCTGGGGACGCTGAACTCACCGCTGACCAAGGACCAGTACCGCGCCGCGGCGGCCAGCTCGGACCTCATCCCCGACAACCTGTTCTCGCACTCCGACCAGCAGATCCTGTGGGAGACCGGCACGTCGGATTCGCTGACGCGCACCGGCTGGGGCGGCCGGGCCTCGGAGGCGCTGGCGACGGCGAACCCGGTGATCTCGGTGGCCGGCTCGACGCGCTTCGGGCTGTCGTCGGCGCAGACGCCGCTGGTGCTGCCCGACCCGGGCGCGACCTTCGGTGCCTACAACCTGCAGCCCGGCGACCTGGGCAATGCCTCGAACGCCGCGCGCAAGAAAGCCATCGATGCGCTGTATGCGCAGGCCCAGGACGCCGCGCTGGCCGATGCCTATGCGGCGGCGCAGCGCAATGCCTTCAGCGTGTCCGACCGGCTGGCCGCGACGGTGCTGGTGACACCGGGCGGCAGCGGCTCGCTGGCGGCGATCGACAGCGCGTTTGCGCCGCTGATCTCGGCCGGCAAGCTGACGACCGGCCTGGCCAAGCAGCTCTACCAGGTGGCCAAGCTGATCGCCGCCAACGGCACGGTGCAGGGCAACCGGCAGATCTTCTTCGCGTCGGTCGACAGCTTCGACACGCACGCCAACCAGATCATCGGCGGCGCGCCCACCACCGGCCAGCATGCCGACCTGCTGAAGGAAGTGGGCGACGCGATGGGTGCCTTCTACGCCGCGATGAAGAACCTGGGCATGGCCGATGCGGTGACCGCGTTCACGCAGAGCGATTTCGGCCGCACCTTCACGCCGAACAACACCAACGGCACCGACCATGCGTGGGGCAGCAACCACCTGGTGATCGGCGGGGCGGTGAAGGGTGGCGCGAGCTACGGGACCTTCCCGACGCTGACGCTGGGCGGCCCGGACGACGTCGGCAAGGACAGCTGGGAGCTGCAGGGTCGCTGGATCCCGACCACCTCGGTCGACCAGTACGCGGCGACGATGCTGGGATGGTTCGGCGCGAGCGACGCGCAGTTGTCCACCGTGTTGCCGAACCTGAAGAACTTCACGGTCAAGAAGCTCGGATTTTTGTAGCCGCCGTTCCCGGATTGGCATCCGGGCTACCCATCTCGTAGCCCGGATGCCAATCCGGGAACCGCCCTGTCGCTGGAAAGTGCAGCCTGTCCGGCCGATCGGCCGGACTGTCGCCCGGTGCTCGCCCGCCCCAGGCGCCCCGCTTACAGTGGCCGCATGGCTTCGAATTCCTCGTCCTTCGCCCAGACCGCCTTGCGCGGCTTCAGCGCCTACGCGCGCTGGCTCGACAGCATCAGCTGGAAGCGCTTCATCCTGATCTCGTTGCTGGCCGTGATCGCCGCCGGCATCCTGTCCGACCTGCCGCCGTTCAACATCCGCTGGACCGAGGACCGCGTCGTCGTCAAGGGCCCGAAGAAGCACGCCGTGCCCAAGCCGCCGGCCCCGCCCGCCGCGCCGCAGCCCGGCAGCACCGGCAAGGTCGAGATCGGCGGCAAGCCGTTCGAGATCGCGATCGACGACAAGGGCGTGCGCATCGGCCCGGTCGAGATCGACGACAAGGGCGTGCGCGCCGGCGGCGTGACCATCGACGACGAAGGGGTGCGCGTCGGCGCGCCCAAGGCGGCATCGACGCCGGCCACGCCCGCCTCGTCCGCGTCCACCTCGGGCGGCATCCGCATCCTGGTCCCCACCGTCGAGATCAAGCTGCCGAAGAAGGCCGACTCCGAGGAAGTGCGCGCCGCCGTCGAGGAGGCCAAGGCCGACATCCAGAAGTCGATCGCCGATGCCCAGCGTTCGATCGCCGACGCCCAGCGCGCAGCGGCCGACGCGGACGCCGACGACGAGCTCGAGACCGTCACGATCAAGGGTTTCCGCCCCGGCGACCACCTGCCCGGCTTCACCTTCCTGCTGATCTTCATCTCGATGATCATCAAGATCATGGCCGCCGGCCGCTTCAAGGCCGAGGCGCAGGCGGTGGTGGCCACCGAGATGGCCGAGTCGGAGGCGCTGAAGCGCCAGGTGGTGGAAGCGCGCATGGCCGCGATGCAGGCCCAGGTGGAACCGCACTTCCTGTTCAACACGCTGGCCAGCATCGACCACCTGATCGAGACCGACCCGCCGCGCGCCAGCAGGATGCAGAAGAACCTGATCGCGCTGCTGCGCGCCAGCATGCCGACGATGCGCGAGGCCAATGCCCAGACCACGCGCGACCTGGGCCGCGAGCTGGCGGTGATCCGCCCCTACCTCGAGATCCTGAAGGTGCGCATGGAAGAGCGGCTGCAGACCGACGTGCGCGTCAGCGACGGGCTGCTGTCGGCCGAGTTCCCGCCGATGATGCTGCAAAGCCTGGTCGAGAACGCGATCAAGCACGGGCTGGAGCCGAAGGCCGAAGGCGGCCGCCTCTCGGTGAGCGCCGAGATCGTGCACGGCAAGCTCGCGGTGACGGTGGCCGACACCGGCCTCGGCTTCGGCAAGGCCGCGACCGCCGGCACCGGCATTGGCCTCGCGAACATCCGCGAACGCCTGCAGCTGCTGTACGGCAGCAAGGCCAACCTCACGGTGGCCGAGAACCCCGGCGGCGGCACCGCGGTCACGATCACCGTGCCCTACCTGTCGAAGCCCCCCGAAGGAGCCCCGTCATGAACCGCTTGCTGCGCCTGATGCTCTGGACCGGCCTCGGTGCCGTCATCGTCGCCGGGCTGCTGGCCGCGCTGCTGCTCCAGCACCTGCCGGCCGACGGCATCCGCGTGACGATCGACGGCGAGACCTGGACGCTGCCCGCCCTGCATGCCGGCCACTGGCTGCTGGCCACGCTCGGGCTGCTGCTGGCGGCCGCGCTGCTGGTGATCGTGGTGCCGCTCGCCTTGCTGGTGGGCATCGGCCTGCCGCTGGTGGTGGCCGCGCTGGCCGTCGGCGTGTCGCTCGCGCTGGTGCTGCTGGCCACCGGGCTGGCGCTGTCGCCGCTGGTGCTGGTGGGGGCCATCGCATGGGCCCTCTGGCGCGCGCTGGTGCGCCCGGCCGCGCCGCCAGCCGCTACGATGCGCGCATGAACATCCGAGCTGTGATTGCCGACGATGAGCGGCTGATGCGCGAGCAGCTGCGCGCGCGACTGGCCGAGGTCTGGCCCGAACTGGAGATCGTCGCCGAGGCGAAGAACGGGCTCGAGGCGGTCGAGCTGACCACGCAGCACAAGCCCGACCTGGTCTTCCTGGACATCCGCATGCCGGGCCTCACCGGCGTCGAGGCGGCGCGCCAGATCGGCCAGGTGGCCGCCGCCGACGAAGACTGGAACGGCTGCGAGATCGTCTTCATCACCGCCTACGACCAGTACGCGGTCGAGGCCTTCGAGCAGGGCGTGGTCGACTACGTGCTCAAGCCCGCCGAGCGCGAGCGCCTGGCGCTGACGGTGGAGCGCATCCGCAAGCGCCTGGCGCAGCGCGCGGCCTCGCAGGAGCCGCCGCCGGTGGCCGGGCCGGACATGCAGCAGCTGCTGCAGAAGCTCGCGCTGCAGCTGAACCCGGGTGCGGCGCCGCAGCGGCTGCGCTGGATCCAGGCGACGGTGGGGCAGAGCATCCAGATGATCCCGGTCGACGACGTGCTGTTCTTCATTTCGGACGAGAAGTACACGCGGGTGCAGACCGCGACGGTCGAGGCGCTGATCCGCAAGCCGATCAAGGAACTGCTGGACGAGCTGGACCCGCAGCAGTTCTGGCAGATCCACCGCTCGACGCTGGTGAACACGCAGGCGATCGCCGGCGTCACGCGCGACCTGCGCGGGCGCCAGCTGGTGAGCGTGAAGGGGCACAACGAGAAGCTGGAGGTGTCGCGCAGCTTCACCGGCCTCTTCAAGGGAATGTGAAGGCCCTTAGCTCAGCAGCCGCACCAGCGCATCGGGGTGGATGGGCAGGCCGGCCAGGCCGGCCACGCCCATCAGCACGCCGAAGCCCATCGGCACCCAGGCCAGCCAGTAGAGCCACCACAGCTGCGTGAGCGCGGTGACGGCCAGCAGCGCGATCGCGATCGCCAGCGCCGCATCGGAGAGGTCGAACTGGTCGTCGCGGAAGTTCAGCGCGTCGTAGTTCTTCTGGTCCTGCTCGGCCTGGGCACGCAACTCGGTCTTCTTCTTCAGCTGGTCGGCCACCGTGGCCTCGTAGCGCGCGATCTCGGCGTCGTAGGGCGCGGCCTCGCCGGCGGCCCGGCCGGCACGTGCGAGCTTGAGCTGCGTGACGGTGGCCTCGGCCACGTCCTGGCGCACGTTGCGGGCCTGGTAGTAGGCCCAGTGGTCGAGCTTGTCGGCCTGGGCCTGTTGCATGGCCTGCACGATGTTGTCGTCCTTGACCTTGCAGATGCCCATGAAGGTCGCGAGGATCGCGACGCTGACGGCCACCAGCGCGTTCAGGCGCGCAACGCGCTGCTCCGGCGCGGCCGGCTCGGGTCGTGCCGCTTCCACGGCCTGCATCGGGTCCACGTCCATCATGTCCTCACGGAATCGGTCACTTCATCGGCGCGCCGCATCGACGCCGCGATCAGCCCCTGCGCCGTCCAGTAGGTGGCCAGGATCCACAGCGCCGACAGCGGCAGCGGCGCCGCGAACTTGTGGGTGGCGAGCAGCGCATCCGAGCAGACGAACAGCGCACCGCCCAGCGCGGCGACGCGGCCCACGGCCGCCGCCTGCGCCGCCATCGTCGCCAGGCACGCGACATAGGCCAGCACCGGCAGCCGCAACGCCCCGGGAATCCCCGGCCACAGCATCCACAGGATCGCGCCCGCCACCACCGCGTACGCGGCAAACGCCGCCGGCCGCGCCGCGAAACGAACGCCGCGCGTGAACGCGGCGATGTAGGCCAGGTGCGCCAGCAGGAAGGCCAGCAGCCCCGGCAGGAAGCCCTGCACCGGCCACAGCAGCGCCACGTCGCCCGCCAGCGACAGCACCAGGCCAGTCCGGATCCACCGTCGGCGCCCGGGCAGGTCGGCGCCGCGCGGCCACGCGAACGCGATGATCAGCAGCGTGGTCAGCGGCTTGAACACGAACAGCCAGTGCGAGGCGATCCAGCCATCGCCCGCCGCGATCGCCAGCGCCGCGCAGGCCACCACCGCCACCCGCCACGGCCACGTCTTCATGCCGCCCCCGGCTCCACCGCCTTGGCCTGCTCGGTGCGGGCCAGCGCCGCGGCGCGCAGCGCCTTCAGCTTCTCGCGCGGGTCTTCCTTGGCCTTCGCCTCGTCCAGCTTCATCTCGCCGATGAAGCGGCTCGGGATGCCCTGCACGAAATCGCGCCCGCGCTTGCGCCGGCGCAGCGTGCTGACCGCCAGCGTCTGGCGCGCGCGCGTGATGCCCACGTACATCAGCCGGCGCTCTTCCTCGAGCCGCTGCGGCGTCATCTCGTCGTCGTCGCTGCGGAACGGCAGCAGCCCCTCGTTCACGCCGGCCAGCACCACGTGCGGCCACTCCAGGCCCTTGGACGCATGCAGCGTCGACAGCGTGATGACATCCTGCTCCTCGCCGCGCTCGGCCAGGCTCATGATCACCGAGATGGTCTGCGCGACATCGAGCACCGTGGTGCGCGGCGTCTCGATGCTCATGCCGCCGTCGTTCTCGATCTCGCCGCCGCAGCGCTTGGCGACCCAGTCGATGAAGTCCATCACGTTCGACCAGCGCGACGCCGCGACCTTCTCGCTGTCCTCGCCGTCGTACAGGTGCTTCTCGTAGTCGATGTCCTTCAGCCAGCCCATCAGCAGCGCCTTCGCGTCCTCGGAGCCGGTGGTGTGGCGGGCGCGGTATTCGAAGTCGCTGACGTAGCGGCCGAACTCGTGCAGCGAGCCGATCGCGCGCGCATTGATGGCGGTGCCCAGGCTCTCGGCGAACAAGGCCTCGTACAGGCTCAGCTTCCACTTGCCGGCGAACTCGCCCAGGCTGCCCAGCGTCTGGTGGCCGATGCCGCGCTTGGGCGTGGTCACCGCGCGCAGGAAGGCCGGGTCGTCGTCGTTGTTGACCAAGAGGCGCAGCCAGGCGCACAGGTCGCGGATCTCGGCGCGGTCGAAGAAGCTCTGGCCGCCCGACACCTTGTACGGCAGCTCGGCCTTGCGCAGCGCCTTCTCGAACACTTTCGCCAGGTGGTTGGCGCGGTACAGGATCGCGAAGTCCTTGAACTGCACGCCGTCGGCCGCGCCGTTGGCACGCAAGGCCTGGATGCGCGCCACCGCGCGGTCGGCCTCGTGCTCCTCGTTGTCGCACTCGACCAGCTGCACCGGCTCGCCGTCGCCGAAGGCGCTCCACAGCTTCTTCTCGAACAGCTTCGGGTTGTTGCCGATCACCGCGTTGGCGGCGCGCAGGATGTGGCCGGTGGAGCGGTAGTTCTGCTCCAGCGGGATCACCTTCAGCGCCGGGTACTCCTGCGGCAGGCGGCGCAGGTTCTCGATGGTCGCGCCGCGCCAGCCGTAGATGCTCTGGTCGTCGTCGCCCACCGCGGTGAACATGCCGCGCTCGCCGACGATGCTCTTGAGCAGCTCGTACTGGATCGCGTTGGTGTCCTGGTATTCGTCGACCAGCACGTAGCGCAGCGTGTTCTGCCAGTTGGCGCGCGCCTCGGCGTCGCGCTGCAGCAGGCGGTGCGGCAGGCCGATCAGGTCGTCGAAGTCGACCGCCTGGTAGGCGGCCAGGCGCTCCTCGTAGCGCTTCATCACCTTCTGCGCGACAGCATCGTCGTCGGTCTCGGGCTTCACGTCGTCGCTCGCGAGGCCCTCGTTCTTCCACAGGCTGATGGTCCACTGCCAACGGCGCGCGAGCGCGATGTCGCTGGTGGCGCCGGCGTCCTTCAGGATGTTCAGCACGTCGTCGCTGTCGAGGATGCTGAACTTCTCCTTCAGGCCGAGCCGCGCGCCCTCGGCGCGCAGGATGCGCACGCCCAGCGAGTGGAAGGTGCTGACCACCAGGTTCTTCGCGGCGCGCGCGCCGATCAGCGACTTGGCGCGCTCGCGCATCTCCTGCGCGGCCTTGTTGGTGAAGGTGATCGCCGCGATCTGGCCCGGCGCATAGCCGGCCTGCAGCAGGCGCGCGATCTTGTGCGTGATGACGCGGGTCTTGCCGGAGCCGGCACCGGCCAGCACCAGGCACGGGCCGGACAGGTGCTGCACCGCCTCCATCTGGGCGTTGTTCAGCGTGGCGACGGAATCGGGGGCGGAGGACACAAGGGGACGGCGGGATGGGGTGGCGGCGATCATAGGCGAGCGGACGCCGCGGGCCCGACGCCGGACTGTGATAGAACAAACGCGCCCCGTCTTTCCTGTCCCCCCATGACGCCGATTTCCTTCGACCGCCGCCGCCTGTTGCAATGGGCTGCCGCCACCACCGGGTCTGCCCTGTTCGTGCGCCATGCAGGCGCCGCCGACATCGACCGCTTCGCACTCGGCATCGCATCCGGCTCGCCGCGCCCCGACCGCCTGGTGCTGTGGACGCGGCTGATGGGCCCCGGCCTGCCCGATCGCGTGCCGGTGCAATGGGAACTGGCGCGCGACGAGGCCTTCACGCAGGTCGTCGCGCGCGGCACCGAGACGGCCGAGGCCGCCTGGGGCCACAGCGTGCATGCCGAACCGCGCGAGCTGGCGCCGTCGCGCTGGTACTGGTACCGCTTCAGCGCGCTCGGCGCGCGCAGCGCGGTCGGCCGCACGCGCACCGCGCCGCCGGCCGGTGCCAGCGAGTCGCTGGCCTTCGCGATCGCGTCGTGCCAGCGCTGGGACCACGGCTGGTTCGCGGCGTGGCGCCACCTGGCCGACGAGTCGCCCAACCTGGTGGTGTTCCTCGGCGACTACATCTACGAGTACGCGCCGGTGGCCGGCCGCGTGCGGCTGCACGAAGGCAGCGGCGACGCGACCACGCTCGCGCAGTACCGGGCCCGCTATGCGCAGTACAAGGGCGATGCCGACCTGCAGCGCATCCATGCCGCGGCACCGTGGATCTCGACCTGGGACGACCACGAGGTCGCGAACGACTATGCGAACGACCAGGGGCAGGACCTGGCGCCCGACTTCCTGCAGCGCCGCGCCGCGGCCTACCAGGCCTGGTGGGAGCACATGCCGGTGCCGCTGTCGACGCGGCCGGTGCGCGCCAATGCACAGGTGTTCGACCGCTACGACTGGGGCGCGCTGGCGCGCTTCCACGTGCTGGACGACCGCCAGTACCGCGATCACCAGGCCTGCCCGAAGCCGGGCCGCGGCGGCTCGACCACGGTCGACCTGTCCGCCTGCCCCGAGCTGATGAAGCCCGGCCGCACCTTGCTCGGCAGTGCGCAGGAGCAGTGGCTGGCCGAGGGCCTGAAGCAGAAGGACGTGCGCTGGAACCTGCTGGCGCAGCAGACGCTGATGGCGCCGTTCACCTGGACGAAGGAAGGCCGCGTCTGGACCGATGGCTGGGCCGGCTATCCGGCAGCGCGCGAGCGCCTGCTGCAGACGCTGGCCGAGCGCGGTGCGTCGAACCCGGTGGTGCTGAGCGGCGACGTGCACTGCAACTACGTGGCCGACCTGAAGCAGCGCCCGCAGGATGCCTCGCCGCTGGCCACCGAGTTCTGCGGCACCTCGATCACCAGCCATGGCACGGCGCAGTCCAAGCTCGACGCGGTGCTGCCGCTGAACCCGCACATCCGGTATGCGCGCAGCGAGGAGCGCGGCTACATGCACTTCAAACTGGGTGTCGAACGAATGGACGTCGCACTGCGCGTGGTCAGCGATGCCGACAACCCGGCGGCGACGATCCGCACCGCGGCGCGCTTCAGCGTCGAGGCGGGCCGGGCCGGCGCGCAGGCCGGATAGCTTCGCCTCGCCCCGCAAGTGGGTTATAGGCCGCGATGCGCTGTCGTGGTCATACTGGCGGTCGGACCACTTTCCGGCCCCGTGCCGGGGAGAGAAGACCATGAGACAGTTCATCCGCCATCCGGTGGATCTCCCCGTCGAGATCGCGACCGGACGCGCCCATGCGCCTGCTGCGGTGCATGCCCACGACATCAGCGCCGGCGGATTGGCGCTGCACGTCGACCGGCCGGTGGCACCGGGGGCGCACGTGCACATCTGCATCCCGTATGTGCAGCCGGCTTTCGAGGCCGATGCGCGCGTGGCCTGGTGCGAACCGGGCGAGGCCGACGGCTTCGAGCTGGGCGTGACCTTCCTGGATGCCGAGGTGGCGTTCCTCGCGCGCATGGTCGAGCAGGTGTGCCATATCGAGGACTACCGCAAGTCGGTCGGCCGCATCGAGGGCCGGCACCTGACCGCGGAAGAGGCCGCGATGGAATGGATCGAGCGCTATGCGGGCGAGTTTCCGGCCATCGCCGCAGGCCAGCCGCACTGAATTCGCAGCCCGGATGCCAATCCGGGAAGTGTCAGACAAACCCCGGATTGGCATCCGGGCTACGCAAGTCGCTCAGCAAGGTGCCCGCTGCGTGCACTTCCTCCTCATGCCCAGCGTGGCGCCACGGCTCCACCAGCGCCTCGGCATACCAGGCCCGCATCGCCGGCAAGGCCAGCAGCCGCGCCAGGTACTCGTTCGAGCGCGCCGACAGCGGCGGTGAATAGGTCTGCGCGCGGAACGCCAACGGCGCGAAGAACGCATCGACGGCCGTGAACTGCGGGCCGGCCAGAAACGGCCCGCCGAAGCGCACCAGCCCGTCGTCCCACAAGGCTGACAAGCGCTGCCACTCGGCCCGCAGCGCCGGCGGGAACGGATCGATGCGCACGCGCACGCCGCAGTTCATCGAGCACAGGTTGCGCACGTTGAAGAAGCCGGAGTGCATCTCGGCGGCCGCGCTGCGCGCCCACGCGCGGGCACCGCGGTCCGCCGGCCAGGCCCGAGGGTGCGCCTCGGCCAGGTACTCGATGATCGCCAGCGAATCCCACACCACCGTCTCGCCGTCCACCAGGCACGGCACCTTGCCACTGGGCGAGAACCCGCCGAAGACCTCGGCCTGCGAGCCCTCGCCGAACGGCACCAGCTGCTCGTCGAACGGGATCTGCAGCGTGCGCATCAGCACCCACGGGCGCAGCGACCAGGACGAGTAGTTCTTGTTGGCGATGAAGAGCTTGAGGGGAGTGTCGGCCATGCGGCAGTGTAGGCAAGGCGCGCCGCGCGTGCATCGGGCGACCGGCTGGCTTAGCATCCGGCGATGGACATCCGCCCCGCCGTCGCGTCCGCCGTGTTGCTGCTGTCGCTGCTGTGCCCCGCGGCACGGGCGCAGCCGGTCGACGTGCAGGTCGCGCTGCAGGACGGCGGCAAGGTGGTGCTCGACGTCAGCGCCAGCGTCGATGCCCCGCGCGAGCAGGTGTGGGCGGTGCTGACCGACTACGACCACATGGCGGGCTTCGTGTCCAACCTGAAGAGCAGCGCGGTGATCGGGCACGACGGCAACACGCTGCAGGTGGAGCAGTCCGGCGAGGCCCGGGCCGGCCTGCTGCACTTCGCCTTCCACAGCATCCGCTCGGTCGAGCTGGTCGCGCCGCAGGAGATCCGCTCGCACCTGGTCAGCGGCGACTTCAAGAGCTACGAGGCGGTCACCCGCGTGACGCCGCAGGACGGCGGCCGCACGCTGATCACCTTCCATGGCGAGTACGTGCCCAACCGCTGGGTGCCGCCGGGCCTCGGGCCGTCGCTGATCAAGTCCGAGACCGGCAAGCAGTACGACGAACTGATCGCCGAGATCCACCGGCGCCAGCCGCACGCGGCGTCGGCGGCGTCGCCCTGAGCGGGCGCGAAGCCGGCCGGCGCGCGGCGATACTGGCCCCCCGTGCCCTCCATCCTCGCCGTCACCGTCCCCTTCTTCGCGCTGGTGCTGTGCGGCTGGCTCGCCGCGCGGCAGCATGTGCTGCCCGAATCGGCGATCCCCGGCCTCAACGCCTTCGTGCTGTTCTTCGCGCTGCCGTGCATGCTGTTCCGCTTCGGCGCCAGCATGCCGTTCGCGCAGCTGATCGACCCGGCGCTGATCGGCGTCTACGTGGTCTGCGCGCTGCTGGTGGTCGCCATCACGGTGGCGCTGACGCTGCGCGGCGGCCTCGACCTGAAGAACGCCGCGTTCGGCGCCCTGGTCGCGGCCTTCCCGAACACCGGCTTCATGGGCGTGCCGCTGCTGGCCGCGCTGCTCGGCGAACGCGCCGCCGGCCCGGTGATCGGCACCGTGCTGGTCGACCTGCTGCTCACCAGCTCGCTGTGCCTGGCGCTCGCGCAATCGCGCCGCCACGATGGCCAGCCGCACGGCCACGCCGGTGTCTCGGTGCTGCGCTCGCTGCGCGGCGCGATGGGCAACCCGCTGCCGTGGGCCATCGGCCTGGGCGCCGCGCTGGCCGCCAGCGGGCGCGAGCTGCCGGGGCCGGTCGCGCAGATCGTCAAGATGCTGGGCGACGCGGCCACGCCGGTGGCACTGTTCACGATCGGCGCGGTGCTGTGGCGCGCCGGCCAGCATGCGCACACGCGCACGCCGGTCGGGCGCTTCCTGCCGGTCGCGCTGATCAAGCTGCTGCTGCACCCGCTGCTGGTGCTGCTGGTCGGCCTCGCGGCGCGCCGGCTCGGCGTGCCGCTGGGCGACTTCGGCCTGGTCGTGCTGACGCTGGCGGCCGCGCTGCCAAGCGCGAGCAACGTGTCGCTGCTGGCCGAGCGCTACCGCGCCGACAACGGGCGCATCGCCCGCATCATCCTGGCCAGCACGGTGCTGGCCTTCGGCAGCTTCTCGCTGCTGGCCGGGCTGCTGATGCCGCACGCCCGGCCGTGAGGACCATTGCCAATCTTTATTGCCATGCTTTGATCAATTGAATTTACGGCGGCGCCTCGGGTTCCGACAATCCTGGAACTGCCCACCCAGGAGACTTGCATGCGACAAAGCACCTTCCGCCTCGCGATCGGCATGCTGATCAACGGCCTCGGTTTCGGGATCTTCGTGACGCATTGGCTGACCTGAGCGTCACAGAATGGGGGGCTCCCCCGTCTGATGACCATGGACAGTCCCACCGAAATCTTCCAGGGCCAGCGCCCGCGGCTTTTCGGCATCGCCTACCGCATGCTCGGCACCCGGGCCGATGCGGACGACGTGCTGCAGGATGCATGGCTGCGCTGGCAATCGGCCGACCATGCGGCGCTGCAATCGGCGCAGGCCTGGCTGGTGACGGTCGTCACGCGGCTCGCGATCGACCGGCTGCGCGCGGTGAAGGCCGAGCGCGAACACTACCCCGGCTGGTGGCTGCCCGAGCCGATCCTCGAGCCGCTGGACGAGCGCACGCCCGAGAGCGTCGCCGAGCTGGCCGGCGACGTGTCGCTGGCCTTCCTGTATTTGCTGGAGCGGCTGTCGCCGGACGAACGCGCGGCCTTCCTGCTGCGCCAGGTGTTCGACCACGACTACGACGAGATCGCGGCGATGCTCGGCAAGAGCGAGGCCGCGTGCCGGCAGATGGTGCACCGTGCCGCCGAGCGCCTGCGCCACCAGCGGCCGCGCACCACGGTGCCACGGCCGGTGCATGAAGCGCTGCTGCGCAAGTTCATGGTGGCCGCGCGCAGCGGGCAGCGCGAGGCGGTGAAGGCCTTGCTCGCCGAGGACGTCACGGCGATCGGCGACGGCGGCGGCAAGGTGCCATCGATCGCGAAGCTGCTGCAGGGGCCGGACCGGATCGCGAACCTCTACTGGGCGGTGCACCGCCGGCTCGGCGATGCGGTGCGCTACGAGCTGGCGGACGTCAACGGCGAGCCGGGGCTGCTGCGCTACGTCGACGGGCGGATCGAATCGGTGCACTGCTTCGTGGTCGACGGGGCGCAGATCGTCGCGATCTACTCGGTGCGCAATCCCGACAAGTTGGCGAGGATCCCCGGATTGGCATCCGGGCTACGAGCCTTGTAGTTCGGCACTGTCACAAGCACGCGAGCTCCTGCGTCTAAGGAATACCAACCACTCCAAAGGACGCGCTCCATGAGCCACAAGCCCCGCCTCCCCTACCAGGCCCTCGCCCCTGACGCCACCAAGGCCCTCATCGCCCTGAGCGCCGCCGTCAAGCAGGGCCCGCTCGATGCCCACCTGATCGACCTGGTCTGGCTGCGCATCTCGCAGGTCAACGGCTGCACCTACTGCATCGACATGCACTGGCGCGACCTGGTCAAGGCCGATGCCGACCCGCGCCGCCTGAACGCGCTGGTCGCGTGGGAGGAAGCGCCGTTCTTCGACGCCCGCGAACGGGCCGCGCTGCGCTGGTCCGACATCGTCACGCGCAGCGCCGGCCGCGACGCGAGCGATGCGGAATTCGCCGCCTTGCGCGAGCACTTCTCCGAGCCGGAGATCGCGCAACTCGGCTTCGCGATCTCGTGCATGAATGCGTGGAACCGGATGGGCATCAGCTTCCGCCAACCGGTTCATTGAGCCCCCCAGTCGCTTCGCTCCTGCCCCCAAGTTGCTGGATGGCGCACGGCGCTGCGCGCGTGCGGATGGCCGGTCATACTGCTTCGATGAACACCGCCACCCTGAACGCACTCGCCAGCTTTCCTGACCAGCTCGCCGCCTTCTATGCCGAGGTCCCGCCCGGACACGAGAACTTCGTGCCCGATGCGTGGGACGGCGTGCCGAGCGAGGCACTGTCGCCGCTCGCCCAGCTGTGCCACGTGCGCGACATCGAGATCGACGGCTACCACGTGCGCCTGCAGCGTACGCTCGACGAAGACCGGCCGGTGCTGGTGTCGATCGACACCGATGCGCTGGCCGTCGAGCGCGACTACGCGCATGCCGATGCGGCGCAGGCCCTGGCCGCATTCCGCGTCGCGCGCGAACAGACGATGGCGCTGATCCGCCGCATCGAGCCGGTGCAGTGGGAACGCACCGCCGTGTTCGAGGGCTACGGCCCGCTGACGCTGCGCAGCCTGGTGCACTACCTCGCAAGCCACGACCAGCAGCACCTGGCAGGGCTGCAGTGGCTGCTCGGCAAGATCGACGCCGCGCGCCACGCCGCAGCCGTCAGCTGAAGGCCTACCAGCTGAGCGGGTTCACCCGGTAGTAGCGGCTCAGCTCGGCGAACAGCGCCGGGTGCTGCTCGGCCATCAGCGGCGCCTGCTCGAAGAACACTTCGCTCGCGACCGCGAAGAACTCGGCCGGGTTGGTGGCGCCGTAGTGGCTCATCAGGCTGGGCTCGCCCTGCTCGGCCTGTTGCTGCAAACGCGCGAACTCGCTGCCGAACACCTGCGCCCAGCGCGCGCGATGCCGCCGCCCGATCCACGGCGCGCCGTTGGCATCGCCGTTCTCCTGGTCGAGCTGGTGCGCGAACTCGTGGATCACGACGTTGCGGCCATCGTCGGCGGCCGACGCGCCTTCCAGCGTGTCGTCCCACGACAGGATCACCTGGCCCTGCGACCACGATTCGCCGGCCAGCACCTGGCGCTGCTCCTGCAGCACGCCGGCCGGGCCGGTGTGCACCTTGTCGACGACGAAGGCGCCGGGGTAGACCAGGATCTGGCTCAGGTTCGGGTAGTAGCCGGGGCGGCGCTTGTTCAGCAGCAGCAGGCAGGCCTGCGCGGCGATGGTCACCCGCATCTCCTCGGTCACCTGCAGCCCGCCGCAGCCGATGAACACCTTCTCGGCCAGGAACACCTGCATCAGCTTCTTCAGCTGCAGCTGCAGGTCGGCTGGCAGGCCGCGCACATAGGGCACGCGCCGGCGCAGGATCTCGCGCCATTCGGCCGGGAAAGGCCGCGCCCGCACGCGGCGACGCCGCCATTCGATCAGCGCGGGTTCGCCGACCAGCCAGGCGATGAAGGCGCCGACGAGGCACACGACGATGAGCAGGGTCAGCACGGTTCGGTGTCCTTGTCGGTGGAAGCTGGAACGTGGTGCTGTGCGGCAGCTTTTTCAATCCGAGCCGACAGGCTCAAAAAAACCTATCGCCCCTGTTATTGCAATTGAATGTACAAATGATGCGCCGTTTCCTACGATGGCGTCCATTCCATTACAGCCAGCCCGGAGCACCCACATGGCCAGCCCTTCCGCCGCAACGTCGCACGATCCGAACTCCGTCACGATGAAGAACCTCGAATCCGCCTTCGCCGGCGAATCGATGGCCCACATCAAGTACCGCTACTTCGCCAAACTGTGCCGCGAGATGGGAGACGACGCGACCGCCAAGGTCTTCGAGGACACCGCCGACCAGGAGATCCTGCATGCCTTCGGCCACGCCGACCTGCTGTTCCCGAAGGCCCACATGACGCCGGCCAAGGCGCTGCAGTTCGCGATCGAAGGCGAGACCTACGAGTACACCGAGATGTACCCGAGCTTCCGCAACGCCGCCGTGGCCGAAGGAAACACCGCCGCGGTGCAGGAGATCGACGAGCAGATCGCCGAATCGAGGGAACATGCCAGCCTGTTCAAGGCCGTGCTCGAGAAGGCCGCGAAGCGCTTCGCCGCACTGGCCAAGGTGGAAGAGCGTCACGCCAACCACTACCAGGCGACGCTGGACAAGCTGCCGCTGTAAGCCCGACCGCCTTCAATCCGACCTCCACTGCCTGCTGGACATCCCCATGAAAAAGTATCAATGCATCGTGTGCGGCTTCATCTACGACGAAACGCTGGGCCTGCCCGAAGAGGGCATCGCGCCAGGCACGCGCTGGGTCGACATCCCCGACAGCTGGGAATGCCCGGACTGCGGCGTCGCGAAGTCCGACTTCGAGATGGTCGAGATCTGACTGCTACAGTGACGCGCGCATCGACAGCCCCGCGCCGCCGGGGCTGTTTCCATTCCTCCTGCTGATCGATCCCATGTCCCAACCCATCGTCATCCTCGGCACCGGGCTGGCCGGCTTCACGCTGGCGCGCGAGCTGCGCAAGCTCGATACCGCCACGCCGCTCGTCATCGTGAGCCGCGACCATGCCGGCTTCTATTCCAAGCCGATGCTGTCGAACGCGCTGGCCGGCAAGAAGACCGCGGCCTCGCTGGTGATGAAGCCGGCCGAGAAGATGGCCGCCGAGCTGAACGCGACGCTGCGCGCCAATGCGGTGGTGGCGCGCATCGACACCGCGGCGCGGGTGGTCGAGCTCGAGGGCGGCGAGGCGATCGCGTACCGCGACCTGGTGCTCGCGCTCGGTGCCGACCCGATCCGCATCCCGCTCGGCGGCGATGGCGCCGACGCGGTGCTGTCGGTGAACGACCTCGACGACTACGCGCGTTTTGCCGACCGGCTCGAAGGCGTGCAACGCGCCGCGATCCTCGGTGCGGGCCTGATCGGCTGCGAGTTCGCCAACGACCTGCTGGCGCGCGGCATCGCGCCGACGGTGATCGACCTGGCGCCGCGGGCGCTGCCGCGGCTGCTGCCCGAACAGGCCAGCGCGCGGCTGCGCGAGAAGCTGGAGGCGGCCGGGGTCGCATTCCGCTTCGGCACCTCGGTGAGGAGCGTGCAGCGCGATGGCAGCGGCTTCACGCTGACGCTGGACAACGGCGACACGCTATCGGCCGACCTGGTGCTGTCGGCGATCGGGCTGCGCCCGCGCACGGCGCTGGCGCATGCGGCCGGCATCACGGTCAACCGCGGGGTGGTGACGAACCGCCTGCTCGCGACCAGCGCGCCGAACGTGCATGCCTTGGGCGATTGCGCCGAGGTCGACGGCCACACGCTGCCGTACGTGATGCCGATCATGCAGCAGGCACGGGCGCTCGCGGCCACGCTGGCGGGCAAGCCGACGCCGGTGGTGTACCCCGCGATGCCGGTGATCGTGAAGACGCCGGCCTGCCCGACGGTGGTGTGCCCGCCGCCGCTGGACGCGTCGGGCGCGTGGAGCGTGACGCTCGGCGACGACGGCTGCGATGCACGCTTCCACAGCGGGGACGGGCAGTTGCTCGGGTTCGCGCTGCTCGGCGCGTCGACGGCGCTGCGGCAGTCGCTGGTGCCGTTGGTGCCGGGGTTGCTGGTCTGAGGGACGATCCCGCATTGGCATCCGGGATCGTCCTTCATATCGCAAGCGGATCGACATCGAGCGCCCAGCGCAGCACGCCCTTGTGCGCCCCGCGCAGCGACGGCAGGCTCGCCACCCACGACGTCAACACCCGCTGCAACACCCCGCGCGTGGGCGCCTCCATCAGCATCTGCATGCGCTCGACATTGGCGACACGCGCGACGCTGGTCGGCACCGGCGGGTAGATCAGCAGCTGGTCCGCGCCGTCGAACTGGTTCGCCAGGTCCGACGCCGCCTGCAGGAAATCGCGCGCCGCCTCCACCGTGCGCGCCTCGGCCCGCAGCAGCGCCAGGTGCGTGAACGGCGGCAGCCCCGCCATCTCGCGCTCCTTCAGCTGCCCGTTCGCGAACGCCGCATAGTCGTGCTGGCGCAGCGCCTGGTACAGCGCGTGCCGCGGGTGCCAGGTCTGCACCCACATCTCGCTGGCGCCCGACTGCGCCGCATCGCGCCCGGCCCGCCCCGCCGCCTGCATCAGCAGCGAGAACACCCGCTCCGGCGCCCGGAAATCGCTGCTGAACAGCGCACTGTCCGGGTCGACCGCGGCCACCAGCGTGATGCGCCGGAAATCGTGCCCCTTGGCCACCATCTGCGTGCCCACCAGCACGTCGACGTTGCCATCGTGCACCGCCGACAGCTGCGCTTCCAGCGAGCCCTTCAGCCGCGTCGAGTCCGCATCGATGCGCGCAATGCGCGCGCCGGGCAGCGCCTGCGCGAGCTGCTCCTCCAGCCGCTCGGTGCCGCGCCCCATCGGCGCGATGTCGAGGTTGCCGCAATCCGGGCAGGCCCGCGGCACCGGCTGCGTCAGGCTGCAGTGGTGGCAGCGCAGCGTGCGGTCGATGCGGTGGAACACGCGGAAGGCACTGCAGTTCGGGCAGGCGCTCTTCCAGCCGCACTCGCCGCAATGCAGCACCGGCGCATAGCCGCGCCGGTTCAGGAACAGCATGCTCTGCTCGCCGCGTTCCAGCCTCTGGCCGAGCGCACCCACCAACTGCGGCGACAGCGCGGTGCTGATGCCCTTGACCTTGGGCAAGAGGTTCATGTCCACCAGCCGCACCGCGGGCAGGCTGCCGCCGCCGATGCGCTGCCCCATCGTCAGCCGCGCGTAGCGGCCCTGCTCGGCGCGCTGCCAGCTTTCGAGCGACGGCGTCGCCGAACCGAGCACCACGCAGGCGCCTTCCAGCTTGCCGCGGTAGACCGCCAGGTCGCGCGCCGAGTAGCGGGCGCCCTCCTGCTGCTTGTAGGACGGGTCGTGCTCCTCGTCGACCACGATCAGCCCCAGCCGCGGCAAGGGCGCGAACACCGCCAGCCGCGTGCCCAGCACCAGGTCGGCCAGCCCCAGGTGCGCCGCCAGCCAGTGCTTCAGCCGCTGCGCCGGCGTGAGCCCGCTGTGCAGCGAGACGATGCGGCGCGGCGCCGGGCCGCTGCCGAAGCGCTCGGCAAAGCGCGCCTCGAGCTGCGGCGTCAGGTTGATCTCGGGCACCAGCACCAGCACCTGCTGGCCGGCGGCCAGCGAGCGCTCGGCCGCCCGCAGGTAGACCTCGGTCTTGCCGCTGCCGGTCAGGCCGTGCAGCAGCACCACCGGCGACGACCCCGGCGTGTGCAGGGCCTGCAACCGCTCGAGCACCGCGGCCTGGTCCGCGTTCAGCTCGGGCACCGCCGCGGGCGGCGTCGCGGGCGCGGCGGCCGCCATCGACTTGCGCAGGCGCGCGATCCGTGTCGCCAGTTGCGCGTCGTCCAGCTTGCGCAATTCCGGCGGCAGCACCGACAAGGCCATCTCGCCGATGCTGCGCTGGTAGTACGCCGCGGCGAACCCGACCAGCTCGCACCAGCGCGTCGCCAGCGGCGGCAAGGCGTCGAGCACCTGGCTGACCGGCTTCAAGGCCAACGAGGGCTCGCTCGAGGCCTCGCCCGGCCAGACGATGCCCGGCACCTCGCGCCGACCCAAAGGCACCCGCACCAGGGTCCCCGGAGGGAGCGGGCGCTCGCATGCATAGTCCAGCGTGCCCTGCAGCCCACTGTGCTGCGGCGTCTCCACCGCCACCGGCAGCACGGTGCCGGCGTCGCCGCCTGCGGGGATCGAGTTATCGGCCAAAGCTAGAGGGACCCTCAGGAAATCTATCTAAGTCTCTGATGCACAAAGGCTTTTGGAGCTTTCCCCGCGATCTGTGGATAACTTTGTGGGAAACCTGCAGAGAGCTGCGCTAAGTTCTTGATCTGTTTGGCCTCGGCTTGCGTTGCACACTTTCGCGGCAATTTGCGAGCCCAATGAAATCAACAACTTAGCGCGTGTACGGGATCCGGGCATGTTGCATTGCAGCGTCCGCGGCGGCCCTTTGTCACATTCAGCGTTTTGGGGATAAGTCAAGTACTGTGCAAACGTACCTGGGGAAATCACTCCCCCCTAGGGCCAATGCGGTGTAAGCGAGTGCAACCGCCGACAGATGGGAAACGGCTCAGCGCCGCGAGCCGGCATGGACCGCGTCGACCAGCACCGACACGTGCTCCGGCGGCGTGTGCTGGCTGATGCCGTGGCCCAGGTTGAAGATGTGGCCGGTGTTGTCGCTGCCATAGCTGCGCAGCGTGCGCTCGACCTCGGTGCGGATCTGCGCCGGCGGCGCGAACAACACGTTCGGGTCGAGGTTGCCCTGCAGCGCGACCTGCCCGCCGACGCGCTGGCGCGCCGAGCCGAGGTTCACGGTCCAGTCCAGCCCGACGACGTCGGCACCGCTGGCCGCGATCTGCTCCAGCCACAGGCCGCCGCCCTTGGTGAACACGATGTGCGGGATGCGCTGGCCGTCGTGTTCCTTCTTCAGCTGGCCGAGCACGCGCTGCGTGTAGGCGAGGCTGAAGTCCTGGAACGCGCCGTCGGCGAGCACGCCGCCCCAGCTGTCGAAGATCATCACGGCCTGCGCGCCGGCCTCGATCTGGGTGTTCAGGTACAGCGCCACCGCATCGGCATTGACGCTCAGCATGCGGTGCATCAGGTCGGGCCGGCCGTACAGCATGGTCTTGACGAGGCGGTAGTCGTCCGAGCCGGCGCCTTCGACCATGTAGCAGGCGAGCGTCCACGGGCTGCCCGAGAAGCCGATCAGCGGCACGCGGCCGTTCAGCGCGCGGCGGATCGACGTGACGGCATCGAACACGTAGCGCAGCTTGTCCATGTCGGGCACCGCGAGTTGCTGCACCGCGGCTTCGTCGCGCACCGGCGACGCGAACTTCGGCCCTTCGCCGAGCGCGAAGCTCAGGCCCAGGCCCATCGCATCGGGAATGGTCAGGATATCGCTGAACAAGATGGCTGCGTCGAGCGCGTAGCGTTCCAGCGGCTGCAGCGTCACCTCGGTCGCGTAATCGGTGTTGGTGGCCAGGCCCATGAAGCTGCCGGCCTTGGCGCGCGTGGCGCGGTACTCCGGCAGGTAGCGGCCGGCCTGGCGCATCAGCCAGACGGGGGTGTGTTCGGTGGGCTGGCGCAGGCAGGCCCGCAGGAAGGTGTCGTTCTGAAGCGGTGCAAACATCGGCGAATTATCGCGCCCATAATTTGCGCTCCAACGACCGGAGGTCACCATGCTCGCATCGAACATCCTGCAGACGATCGGCAACACGCCGCACATCCGCATCAACCGCCTGTTCGGCGGCACGCACAAGGTCTACGTGAAGAGCGAGCGTTCGAACCCGGGCGGCTCCATCAAGGACCGCATCGCGCTGTCGATGGTCGAGGCGGCCGAAGCCGGCGGCCTGCTGAAGCCCGGCAGCACCATCATCGAGCCGACCTCCGGCAACACCGGCGTGGGCCTCGCGATGGTGGCCGCCGTCAAGGGCTACAAGCTGGTGCTGGTGATGCCCGAGAGCATGAGCGTCGAGCGCCGCCGCCTGATGCTGGCCTATGGCGCCACCTTCGTGCTGACGCCGCGCGAGAAGGGCATGAACGGCGCCATCGCGCGCGCCAACGAACTGGTCGCCGAAACCCCTGGCGCCTGGATGCCGCAGCAGTTCGACAACCCGGCCAACATCGACATCCACGTGCGCACCACGGCCGAGGAGATCGCGGCCGACTTCCCGAGCGGCGTCGATGCGCTGATCACCGGCGTCGGCACCGGCGGCCACATCACCGGCTGCGCCAAGGTGCTGAAGGCGCGCTGGCCGAAGCTGAAGGTGTACGCGGTCGAGCCGACGCTGTCGCCGGTGATCAGCGGCGGCAAGCCCGGCCCGCACCCGATCCAGGGCATCGGCGCCGGCTTCATCCCGAAGAACCTGCAGGTCGACCTGCTCGACGGCGTGATCCAGGTCGACCCGGAAGCGGCCAAGGACATGGCACGCCGCGCCGCGCGCGAGGAAGGCCTGCTGGTCGGCATCTCGTCGGGCGCAACGCTCGCGGCGATCGCGCAGAAACTGCCCGAGCTCGCGGCCGGCGCGACGGTGCTGGGCTTCAACTACGACACCGGCGAGCGCTACCTGTCGATCGAAGGCTTCCTGCCGACCGAATGAAGCCGCGCATCCTGATCGTCGAGGACGAACCCGGCATCGCCGACACGCTGCAGTACGCGCTGCGCACCGACGGCTTCGACCCGGCCTGGGTCGCGACCGGCGAAGAAGCCGTCGCCCTCGTGCAGGCCCAGGCGCCGGCGCTGGTGATCCTGGACGTCGGCCTGCCCGACGCCAGCGGTTTCGAGGTCTTCAAGCGCCTGCGCGAACTGGCCGACGTGCCGGTGGTGTTCCTGACCGCGCGCAGCGACGAGATCGACCGCGTGGTCGGGCTCGAACTGGGCGCCGACGACTACGTCGCCAAGCCGTTCTCGCCGCGCGAGCTGGTGGCGCGCGTGCGCTCGGTGCTGCGGCGCGCGGGCAAGCCG
>NZ_JBFUEB010000097.1:0-23179 GCF_056404395.1 Rhizobacter sp. P2_D12
GCGGTGCACCACCTGTTCAAGGCCGACATCGAGGCCGCGCGCGTCGCCGCCATCATCTTCGAGCCGGTGCAGGGCGAAGGCGGTTTCAACGTGATCACGGCCGAGGCCGTGCGCTGGCTGCGCGAGCTGTGCACCGAGCACGGCATCGTGCTGATCGCCGACGAGGTGCAGACCGGGTTCGGCCGCACCGGCCGGCTCTACGCGATGGAGCATTTCGCCGACGTGCAGGCCGACATCGTCATCAGCGCCAAGTCGCTGGCCGCCGGCCTGCCGCTGTCGGCCGTCACCGGCCGCGCCGAGATCATGGATGCGCCGGCGCCCGGCGGCCTGGGCGGCACCTACGCCGGCAATCCGCTGGCCATCGCGGCAGCGCATGCGGTGATCGACGTGATGCGCGACGAGGCCCTGCCTGCGCGCGGCCAGGCGATGGGCGATCGCCTGAAGGTGCAGCTGGACGGCCTGCGCGCCGAGCTGCCGCAGATCGCCGACGTGCGCGGGCTGGGCGCGATGGTCGCGGTCGAGTTCAACCGTCCCGGCAGCATCGAGCCCGACCCCGGGTTCACGAAGCAGGTGCAGGGAGAGGCGCTGCAGCGCGGTCTGATCCTGCTGACCTGCGGCGTCAACGCCAACGTGATCCGCTTCCTGTTCCCGCTCACCATCCCCGAAGCGCATTTCGCCGAGGCGAGCGGCATCCTGCGCGATGCGCTGCACGCCGCGGCGGCGGCCGCATGACGGAAGGCATCGACGAACTGCGCCAGCGCCTGCTCGCCGAGGGCGTGCACACGCTGGTCGCGCAGTTCACCGACGTGCACGGCGTCGCCAAGGGCAAGTACGTGCCGATCGCGCACCTGGAGAGCCTGCTGGCCGAGGGCGCGGGCTTCGCCGGCCCGTCGATCTGGGGCACCGGCCTGCCGCGCACCGGCCCGCGCTCGGAGTACTACGGCCGAGGCCAGCCCGGGACCGCGCGCGCCCTGCCCTGGATGCCCGGCTATGCGCGCATCGTCTGCGACGGCTGGGTGGCCGGCGCGCCGTTCGACGCCTGCCCGCGCCAGGTGCTCAAGCGCCAGGTGGCCCGGCTGGCGGCGCGCGGCTGGACCTTGCGCACCGGCATCGAGCCCGAGTTCTTCCTGCTGCGCCGCACGCCGGACGGCATCGCGCCGGCCGATGCGCTGGACGGGCTCGACAAGCCCTCGTACGACCTGAAGACGCTGCCGCGCCAGGCCGCCTTCCTGCACGAACTGACCGAGGCACTGACGGCCTGCGGGCTGGACGTGTTCCAGGTCGACCACGAGGATGCGCACGGCCAGTACGAGCTGAACTTCCACCATGCCGACGCGCTGGCGAGTGCCGACCACCTGATGCTGTTCAAGCTGGCGGCGCATGCGCTGGCCGAGAAGCACGGCAGCCTTTTCTCGATGATGCCCAAGCCCTTCGCCAACCAGCCGGGCAGCGGCATGCATTTCCACGTGTCGCTGTGGGATGGCACGGATTGCGTGTTCGCCGACCGGCAACGGCCGCTGTCGGCGCTGGCCGGGCATTTCATCGCCGGCGTGCTGGCGCATTCGGCGGCGCTGTGCGCGCTGGCCGCACCCACCGTCAACAGCTACAAGCGGCTGGTGGTCGGCGAGTCGCTGTCGGGCACCAGCTGGGCGCCCGCCTACGTGGCGCACGGGCCGAACAACCGGACAGCGCTGGTGCGCACGCTGAACGGCCGCTTCGAATGGCGCGTGCCGGATGCGTCGGCCAACCCGTACCTGGCGAGCGCGGCGCTGATCGCCGCCGGGCTGGACGGCATCGAGCGCGAACTCGACCCCGGCCCGGCCTGCACCGACGACCTGTTCCAGCTGACACTGGCGCAGGTGCGCGAGCGCGGCATCAGGCTGCTGCCGCAAAGCCTGGGCGAGGCGGTCAACGCGCTGGAGGCCGATGCGGTGATCCGCGCCGCGCTCGGCGAGACGCTGGCCGGCGAATTCATCCGCCTCAAGCGCGCCGAGTGGACCGAGTACGCGCGCCATGTCAGCGGCTGGGAGATCGCGCGGTACGCTAGCGCCTTCTGAGAACCGCTTCCCTTCGCCGAATGAACTCAACGTCCCCGGCCGTGACGGCCGCGCACCGCGTGCACGCACCCTGGCTGGCCTACCTGTGCCTGGGCAGCTCGATGGCCCTGGTGGGCAGCTACGTCGGGTTGTCCAAGCTGCTGCTGGCGGTGTTCCCGGTGTTCCTGCTGGCCTGGCTGCGCTTCGGCATGGCGGCGGTCGCGATGGTCAGCTGGGTGCGGCGGCAGCCGGGCGAGGCGCCGCTGAGCCGGCACGACCGCGTGCTGCTGTTCTTCGAGTCGTTCTTCGGCAACTTCCTGTTCTCGATCTGCATGCTGTTCGGCGTGGGCATGAGCTCGGCGCTGGCGGCGGGCGTGATCATGGCCGCGATCCCAGCGGCGGTGGCGATCCTGTCGCGGCTGTTCCTGAAGGAGCGCATCCTGCCGCGCGTGGCGGCGGGCATCGCCTGTGCGGTGGGCGGCATCGCGCTGGTGTCGGTGGTGGCGCATGGCGGCGACGCGCAGGGCAGCAGCTCGCTGCTGGGCAACCTGCTGTTGTTCGGCGCGGTGCTGTGCGAGGCCTCGTACGTGGTGATGGGCAAGAAGCTCACCGGCAACGTCTCGGCCAAGCGCATCAGCGCGCTGGTCAACCTGTGGGGGCTGGCGCTGGTGACGCCGTTCGGGCTGTGGCAGGCCTGGTCGTTCGCGTTCGCGGCGGTGCCGGCGGCGTCGTGGTCGCTGCTGCTGTTCTATTCGCTGGCGGCCAGCATGGTGACGGTATGGCTGTGGATGACGGGCCTGCGCCAGGTGCCGGCGTCGTCGGCGGGGATCTTCACGGTGCTGCTGCCGATCAGCGCGGCGGCAGTCGGGGTGATCTTCCTCGGCGAGCGGATCAGCGTGACGCAGGCGGCGGCGTTCGGGCTGGCGATTGCGGGCGTGTTGTTGGCGACCTGGCCGGCGCGATCACGCTGACACGGTCTCGCGGTGCGCGATGCGCGCCACCTCGCGCGCCGGCTGCGTCTTGAGCTTGTGGTCCGACCACACCTGCCGCCAGCGCCGTGCGCCCGGCAGGCCGTTGCGCAACCCCAGCATGTGCCGCACCACGCGCGACCACGGCTCGCCATGCACGCCGACGCGCTCCATGTAGTCGACCATCTGCTGCTCGATCGCTGCACGGTCGAGCGCCTGCGGCTGCGCGCCGAAGAACAGCGCATCCCACTGCGACATCAGCCAGGGGTTGTGGTACGCCTCGCGGCCCAGCATCACGCCGTCCAGGTGCTGCAACTGCCCGGCCACCTGCTCCTGGGTCGTGACGCCGCCGTTCAGCACGATGGTCAGGTGCGGAAAGTCGCGCTTCAGGTGGTGCACCGTCTCGTAGCGCAGCGGCGGCACCTCGCGGTTCTCTTTCGGGCTCAGGCCCTTGAGCCAGGCGTTGCGCGCATGGACGATGAAGACCTCGCAGCCGGCCTCGGCGATCTGGCCGACGAAATCGCGCACGAAGCCGTAGCGCTCGTCCTGGTCGATGCCGATGCGGTGCTTGACCGTGACCGGGATCGAGACCGCGTCGCGCATCGCCTTCACGCTGTCGGCCACCAGCGCCGGCTCGTTCATCAGGCAGGCCCCGAAGGCGCCGCGCTGCACCCGTTCGCTCGGGCAGCCGCAGTTCAGGTTGACCTCGTCGTAGCCCCATTGCTCGGCCAGCTTCGCGCAGAAGGCCAGGTCGGCCGGTTCGCTGCCGCCCAGCTGCAGCGCCACCGGGTGCTCCTCGGCATTGAAGTCGAGGTGGCGCGGGCGGTCGCCATGGATCAGCGCGCCGGTGGTCACCATCTCGGTGTACAGGCGCGTGTGCCGGGTCAGCAGGCGGTGGAAGTAGCGGCAGTGGCGGTCGGTCCAGTCCATCATCGGGGCGACCGAGAGCCGCCACGGCGACAGTGTCGAATCCAGGGGCGTGTTCACGGGCGATATTGTCGCCGCAGGCGCAATCACCACCCCGCCATCCCGAACGCCCGGCTCCACGCCAGCTCGACCAGCGGCGTGCCGTGGCGGTCGCGCAGCGTCTGCATYGTGCCCAGGCCGAGCCGCCACTCGCTGCGCGGCGTCGCATTCCAGCCCGCCCACAGCACGGCCTGCAGGATCGCGCCGCCCTGGGTATCGACCCCGCCGCCCCCGGCCGCGCCGGCCAGGGCCTCGGCACCGAAGCGCAGCGCCGATTCGCCGGTCACCGACGCGACACCCGCACCGACCAGGCCCACCGAGTACGCCCCCGCGCTGCCGGCATAGGCGCTGTGCGCCTGGCCGCTCAGGTAGACGTTCGCGTCGACGAAGCGGTTCAGCTTCAGGCCGATCGTGTCCAGCGACTGGCGCCGGCCATCGCTGCGCTTGACGCGCGCATGGTGCTGCACCACCGCCGCCCATTCGGTGCGCACCACGCGGCCCTCGGTGCTGCGCCCGTCGTACCCGGGCTCCAGGTCGACGCCCAGCCACAGCTGCGCCTGGCGCGCCTGCATGCCGCCCTCGGCCGCACGCAGCCGGCCCAGCTCGGCGCCCAGCGTCCAGCCCGGTGCCGGACTCCATGACATCGTCGCCGCCGCCTTGCCGATCAGCCCGCCGCCGGTCGGCACCGCCCCACCGCCGCCCAGCCCCGCGGCCGCGCGCACGCCGACGCGCCAGGTGCGCAGCAGTTCGGGCCACGGCGCGACGTCGGCGCCGAGCGTGCCGAGGATCTCCATGTAGCCCGCGGCATCGCCCTTGGCCGCCGCCGCGGCCTCGAGGCCCCAGGCCAGGCCGTAGGCCGTGCGGCGTTCGGCCCGCGCGCCGGCCAGCCCGATCGTCGGGCGCACGCTGCCGTCGAAGCGGTAGGTCGACGCGGTGAGGGCCATGCGGTCGAAGCCCAGGCCGGTGGCGCGGCCCGGCACCGAGCCCGAGGCACCGTGCTCGCCGCCCAGGTACAGGAACTCGCCCCGCCAGGCGAGCGCGATGCCCGCCTGCTCGCTCGCGATGTCGCCGCTCGGGAAGCGCACCGACGACAGCGACAGGCCGAGCTGCAAGGCCGGGCCGAGGTCCTTCAGCAGCGTGACGGCCGGCCGCAGCATCAGGCCCGATCCCACCGGCGCCGCCGCACCGCCACCGCCGCCGGCATAGAAGCCCGAAGCCAGCGTCCAGCCGGCCGCGATCGACCAGCGGTGCTGCACCTCGACCCCGGCAACGAAGAAGCCGCCGCGCCGCCCGCTCGCACCGCCATAGACCCCGGGCCCGAACGCCCAGCCGTCGCCGACATCGAACAGCAGCGTGCCGCCGACCAGCCCGAGCCGCTCGCCTTCGGGCAGCCGCACGCTCTCGTAGCCGAACAGCGAGACGGTGCGCACCGAGCCGACCGGGCCGTCGCCGCCAGCGTCGCCGGACTGCGCCTGCGCGAACCCGCCGGACAGCAATGCCGCCGACAGCGCTGCCAGCGGGGGGAGAAACGAACGGTTCACGGCGGACAGGCCCTGGGCAAAGCTGCGCAGTATCGCTGTCTTTGCCTGGCGTGATGGCTGCCGCACCCGGTCTGTGCCCTTTGTTAACTACTGTGAGCAAGTGTTTCAAGGCAGGCCGTTCTCTCTACAGTCCGCTCCCATCCCATCTCGCAGAAGGCCTGTATGCAGCAGCGTCGCAGTCGCGGTTTCACCCTGATCGAACTGATGATCGCCGTCCTGATCGTCGGCATCCTGGCCAGCGTCGCGCTGCCTTCCTATGCCGACGCGATGCGCCGGTCGCGCGTGCCGGCGGGGCTGGAAGCGATGTCGGCCTACGCGATCCGCATGGAGCAGTACTACCAGGACACCGCAAGCTACGGCGGCAGCGCATGCGCCGTCGCCCTGCCGGCCTCGGCCGGCAGCTTCAGCTTCAGTTGCCAGCTCGCCGGCGCGACGGCCTACACGCTGACGGCCACCGGCACCGGCACGCTGACCGGCTACAGCTATTCCATCAACTACGCCGGAACGCGCAAGACGCTGAGCCATCCCAAGGGCGTCCCGGGCGCCAACTGCTGGTCCATCCGGGGCGGTTCATGCGACGCCTGAAGGCCCTGCGAGGCGTCTCGCTGGTCGAGGCCCTGGTGGCGCTGACCATCTCCGCGATGCTGCTCGTGGCCGGCCTGCCCGCTTTCACCGACTACCTGCGCAACACCAGGCTGCGCGAGGCCGGCCACGCCTTGCTGGCCGATGCGCAGCTGGCGCAGAGCGAGGCGGTCAAACGCAATGCAAGCGTCAGGCTGGAAACCACCGGCAGCCTGGTCCGCATCAGCGAGACCACGTCGAGCCCGGCGCTGGATCGCCAGCAGAACCTGCCCGAATCGATCGTCGCCACCAGCGCCAGCATCACCTTCGACAGCCGCGGCCGGCCGGCCGCCGACGCGGCGATCGACCTGCAACTGTCCGGCGCGGCCTGCTCGGCCAGCCTGCGCTGCCCCGGCCTGCGCCTGGACGCCGGTGGCGGCATCCGCCTGTGTGGAGACCTGAGCTCATGCAACTGATGCGCCGCCCTGGCCCCCCTTCCCTGCACCGGCGCCGCGGCATCGGGCTGCTGGATGCGTTGATCGCGATGTCGATGCTGGCCTTCGGCATGCTCGGCCTGACCCGGATGCAGGCGCGACTGATCGCCAACAACAGCGATGCCCAGGTGCGGCTGGCCGCCACGCGGGCGGCCGACGAGCTGCTCGGCATGGCGCAGCTCGACGGCAGCAATGCGGCCTGCTACACCTTGCCGGCCACCGGCGTCTGCACCAGCAGCGACGCAGCCGCCAGCGCGGCGCAATGGAAGACCGCCGCGCTCGCCGCGCTGCCCACCCATGCCGGCGTCGCGCCCAGCGCGGTCGCGACGCTGGACAGCAGCACCGGCCGGCTGCAGCTGGTGCTGAGCTGGTCCGGCAAGCCCAGCCAGATCGGCTCGCAGCTGGCGACCGACACGCACACCCTGACGGCGGTGACCGATGTGCGCCAGTGAACACACGACGCCGCGCCGGGTGCGCGGCAGCTCGCTGATCGAGGTGATGGTGGGCATCGTCATCGCGCTGCTGCTGGGGCTGGTCGTGATGGGCATGGCGATCGGCTTCGCGGCCACGCAGCGGCAGGCGGTGGGCAGCACCGCCGCCACGGGCAGCGGGGCCGCGGCACTCGATGCATTGCGCACGCCGGTGCTGCAGGCCGGCCTCGGCTTCTTCGGCAGCAGCAGCTACCGCTGCGGCACGCTGAACTTCAGCGTCGGCAGCACGGCGCGCTGGGACGGCAGCGCCTTCACGCCGTTCACCGTGACACGCCCGGCCACCGGCTTCAGCGACACGCTGGAGCTGTTGCACGCCTCCAGCGTCTACGGTGGGGCCGACGTGCCGCTGGTCAATGCCAGCGCGAGCGTGGCGTCCTTGAGTTCGCACCTGCCGGCGTCGCTCGGCCAGGCCGTGCTGCTGTCGCCGGCGGCGGCGGGCGGCGCGTGCATGGTGCGGTCGATCACCGGCATCACGCCGGCCACCACGTCCAGCTACGAGCAGCTGAGCTTCGGTGCCTCGGACACCGACGGGCGCTACAACCAGGCCAGCTTCACCACGCCGGCCAGCTACACCCATGGCGACCGGGTCGCCCTGCTCGGCAGCCTGTCGGCCTACCGCTACCAGGTCAGCAACCGCATGTTCCAGCAGCTCGACCTGGTGAGCGGCAGCACGGCGACGCTGGCGCGCGAGGTGATGGCGTTCCGCGCGCAGTACGGCATCGCCGCGTCGTCCGGCACACGCACGCTGAGCAGCTGGGTCGAACCGAGCGGCAGCTGGGCCGCGCTGGGCAGCAGCAACATCGACAGGGTGCTGGCGCTGCGGCTGCAACTGCTGCTGCGCAGCGCGCAGCCCGAGAAGCGCGACGCCGCCACCGGGGCCTGCGCGGCCACCGTGACGCCGCCCACGTTGATCACCGGCGAGAGCTTCACCCTGAGCGAGGACGACAAATGCTACCGATACCGACTCGTCACCACGGTGATCCCGCTGCGCAACATCGCGACGGGGTTGCAATGAGACCGGCCCGTGCATCGCGGCAGCGCGGCAGCTCGGTCTTCCTGGTGCTGATCGTGCTGGCCACGCTGCTGCTGAGCGGGCTGGCGCTGGCGCGCATGACGGATGCCAGCACGCTGCTGACGGGCAACATCGCGAGCCGGGCGGCGGCGCTGCAGGCGTCGGAGGTGGCCATGAACACGGCCTACACGGCGGTGCGCGGGTTGGCCAACGAGGCAAGCAGTTCAAGCACCGACTGGTACCGCGAGACGCTGGCGAGCGACCAGACCGCAGAAGGCCTTCCTTCGCTCAACTGGGATCAACGGCCATCGCAAAGCGTCGGTGCGTACGACGCGAGGTATTTCGTCGAGCGCGTCTGCGACGACGGCACTGTGACCGACGTCTTCAAGCAGTGCCTCCTGAAACAAGTCGACATGCCACTCAACCGCGGCGAAGCCCCCGCGGATCGAGGCAAGCAACTCGACAACCCCTACGTCACACAGTTCCGCATCACGGTGCGCGTGACCGACAGCCGCGGCATGACGGTGTTCGTGCAGGCCTTGGTGACCAAGGGAAGCGTGTGAATCCGATTCCGGCCCGATGGAGCGATACCCCATGAACATCAAACGCCTTTGCACCCTGGTGCTGCTCGGCGGCCTGTGCGGGTCGGCCGCCAATGTCCACGCCACCGACGTTGCCGGCCGGCCGCTGAAGGCCAGCGTGCTGGCCAAGCCGAACCTGCTGATCGGCTATGACGACTCGACGTCGATGGACGCCGAGGTGTTGTTCGATACGAACGAGGGCATGCTTTACTGGAGCATTAGCGCCAACACCGCCTGGTTCCCCGATGGCACATTGATAAGCGCCGGTGACGACTACGCTTACCTGTTTCCAGAACCACTGGTCACGCCAGCGTTGTTGCGCCTGTCCAGCAATGGCGGCATTCCGCCTACACGGCAATTTGCTTTCGCCCGATCAAGCGCCTACAACCCGCTGTACTACGACACGATGGCCACCTACAAGCCGTGGTCAGCGGGTTACTACGACAACGCGCTGCACCGATTCTCCGACGCGAATCCGGTCGCCGTGTTGTCGCACCCGGTGTGGGGAACCGAGCCCCAGAATCTGACAACGACTTGGTGCGTCGCCAACTTGTTCACTTTCAGGAACGGGATGATTGTCGACAAGGAGCAGCGGACCGGCACGAACTGCGCCACCATAGAGCCGGTCGATCGCACAATCTACGCCTCTGGAGTAGAGCACGTCACGATCGCCTACTACCCGGCCACATTCTGGCAAGTAGAGTCGTGCGCGGTGGTCACCGGCGATGCTAACTGCGCATACGCACCGGGGCGAACCAAGACCTTGAAGCGCTACGAGATCAAGGTCGGCAACTCTTTCCCCTCCGGGCGCAGCTATGCGGACGAGCTGCAGAATTTCGCCAACTGGTACCAATACCACCGCAAGCGCCGGCTGATGATGCCGGCCGCCTTGGGCACGGTGCTGGAGATCGTCGGCGGCATGCGAGTCGGCACGGTGGCCTTCCATGCGACCAAGGCGCCGACCATGTATGACGTCGACACGGTCGACCAGGCAAGCAACTTCCTGGCAGCCACCGGCGAAATCTACAAGGTGATCGGAACCAGCGGCACGCCGACCCGCCCGACGCTGAACTACATCGGCCAACAGTTCATGACGAATCGCCAGGTGGTGCAGTACGCGTGCCAGCGCAACAACGCAGTGATCGCGACCGATGGGTATCCGAGCAGTCTGGCGGTGGAGCCGCCCAGCTACGACCAGACGACGTGGGGCTCTGGAGCGCCGTACGCAACGACCGAAAAGAAAACGATGGCCGACCTCGCACTCGCCTACTACACGCTGAACCTGCGGCCTGACCTGGCGACCGGCCGCGTGCCGACGAGTGCAGCCGATGCGAATCCGGATTTGCACATGAATACCTATGGCCTGTCGCTGGGAGTCAAGGGAACCCTGTGGCCCGCCAGTGCCGTGCCTGCCGCGAGTACCACCGCCTATCCGTGGCCCCTTCTTTCGGTCAGCAGCGGCAAACCAGCGGGACTGGATGAACTCTGGCACGCGACGATCAATGGCCGGGGGCAGATGTACCTTGCCACCAACCCCACCAACACCGCGGCCGCACTGCAATCCGCCTTCGACGACATGCAGGCCCAAGTGGGTGGGCAGGCCGGAGCCAGCGTCAGCTCGATCAACTTGGCACATGGCGACAACCAGGCCTATGTGACCAACTACAACGTGAAAGGGTGGATGGGTGAGCTCAGCGCCCACACGATCTCCAGTGCCACCGGCGTGGTGAACACGTCGAAGCTGTGGTCGGCCTCGGACTTGCTGGCGGCACGCGACTGGACGACTCGCGTGATCGCCACGTTCGACGGCAGGCAAGGCTCCCAATTTCTTCCAAGCTCCTCGCCCCTTGCCACGTTGCTCAATCCTGGAGGCGTCTACGGCGACACCGGTTCGGTCATGAACTACCTGCGCGGCGAACGCAGCGGCGAAGGCACCACCTGGCGCAAGCGCTACGGCCTGCTGGGCGCACTCATCAATGCCGCACCCGTGGTCAGTTCCGAAGACTCCGTGGTCTATCAAGCCGGCAACGAGGGCATGCTGCACGCCTTCGACAGCAAGAAGGGCAGCGAGTTGTGGGCGTACATCCCCTACAACGTGTTGCCCGCCCTGGGGAAAACCACCCAGCGCTCCTATCGCTTCAGCACCCTGCTCGACGGTACGCCGACCCTCGTCGACACCGGCTCGAAGAAGATCTTGCTGGGCGGCCTCGGCACCGGCGGCAGCGGCTGGTATGCGCTGGACGTCAGCAAACCCGGCGGCATCACTTCGTCTTCCGCGCTCGCGTCGCGGGCCCTGTGGGAGTTCCCGAATGCCGACACCTCGCCAGACGTCCGGAACACGCTGGGCCTCGCGGTCGGCGCACCGCGGATCGTGCGGATCAAGGGCAGCAACACCTGGACCGCGCTGGTCAGCAGCGGCTACAACAACGCCGCGCAAGACGGCAAGGGCCGCCTCTTCCTGCTCGATGCCGGCACCGGCGTCGTGCAGGCCACGCTGGTCGCGAATGCCGGTGTTGCATCCATCGACCCGGGCTTTGCGCAGTTCACGCCCTACTACGAAGACGACGGCAGCGTGCAGTACGTCTACGGCGGCGACGAGCTGGGCAACCTGTGGCGCTTCGACCTCGTCGACCGCACCGTCAAGCGCCTGGCCGTGCTGAAGGATGCAAACGGCACTGCACAGCCGGTCACCGCGGCACCTGCGCTGGTTCAACACGAAGGCCAGCGCGTCGTCTTCGTCGGCACCGGCCGCTTGCTGGGATTGAACGACCTGTCGACGACGCCCGGCACGCAAAGCCTCTATGCCATCGCCGATGGCACCGAACTGACCAACCCGCGCAGCAAGCTGACCCAGCAGATCTACAACGCCAGCGCCGATTCGCTGACCAGCAACAGCGTCAACTGGACCGGATCGCGCGGTTGGTACGTCGACCTGCCGAGCGGCGAGGTTGTCAACACCACCCCGGCGCTGGGCTTCAATGCACTGGTTGCGGTGACGAACAAGTCCGCCATCGCAGACTGTTCGGCCAGTTCGCGGCACTATGTGATCGACATGCGCAGCGGCTCGTCGATGACCGGCATCGGCTACGTGGGCAAGACCCTCTCGAACACCGACATGTCGTCGCGCATGACCTTGCTGCGCACCAGCGGCACGGCGGCCGGCTCGGCAAGCGGTTCCTCGACCACCAACTGCGGCACCGGCGGCATCGCCGGCATGACCACCACCGCATCCGGCCAGACCCAGACGCAATCGCTCAACCTCTGCCAGGCCATCCCCTCCCGCAAGAACGCCTGGACCGAAATACGCCGCTGACCAGCACCCACGCGCTCGGCGCAACTGACAACCTCGGACATCGCTCGGGTTTACTGTATATCCATACAGCCTCGGACTAGCATCACGGCCCAACGACTGAAGGCCACCTTGATGAATGCCACCGAATGGACCCTCCGATGCGCCGAACGCCTGCACGAGCAATGGCCGCGCGTCGACCGCAGCGACCTGGAACACTTGGCCTGGGCGCTGTTGTCCGAGCCGCACTGGCAAGGCATGGACCCCTGCGCTGCCGCGCTCGAATGGCTGGAGCTGCGCACCGAGCCGCGCGCGGCCGCCAATGACCCGACCTGATCGACCCGACCTGATCCTCAGGCGCGGCCGGCGGCCAGCGCAATGCCTTGCGCAAAGCGCGGCAGCAGCGGCAACGGCAGGTCGTGCCCCATGCCGTCGATCAGCTCGAGCTCGGCGCCCGTGATCTTGCGCGCAAGGTCATGCCCCGCGGCCACCGGCACCAGCGGGTCGGCCTGGCCGTGGATCACGCGGCACGGCAGCTTCACGCCGGCCAGCCGCGCGCTGCGATCCCCATCGGCCGCAATCGCCACCAGCTGGCGCGCCGTGCCGGCCGGCCGGTAGGCACGCTGCACCGCGGCCTGCAGCTTGGCCTGCATCCAGGCCGCGTCGGGCCGGTAGCCGGGGCTGCCGATCAAGTGCATGAAACGGCCCAGGTGGGCGGCCACGGAGGCGGGGTTCTTCGGATCCTCGGGGCGGCTCATCAGCGCCCGCCGCACCTCGGGGCTGGCCATCGGCAGCCGGCGCGAGCCGGTGGTCGTCATCATCAGCGTCAGGCTCTTGACGCGCTGAGGATGGTGGATGGCCATCAGCTGCGCCACCATGCCGCCCATCGATGCGCCGCACACATGCGCCTGCGCGATGCCCAACGCATCGAGCACGCCCACCGCATCGTCGGCCAGCGCGCGCAGCGGGTACGGCGGCGTGATCGGCAGGCGGAACGCGAACTTCATCGCGGTGATCGCGATGTTGGGCACGCCGAGCGCATCGAAGCCCTCGCTCAGCCCGACATCGCGGTTGTCGAAGCGGATCACCCGGAAACCACGCGCCACCAGCATCTGCACCAGCTCGTCGGGCCAGGCCGTGAGCTGCATGCCCAGGCCCATCACCAGCAGCAGCGGCTCGCCATTCGGCGCGCCGTGGTCTTCGACTTCGAGCGAGACGCCGTTGGCCGAGAGCTTCATGCGGCCGCGGCGGTCTTGAAGAACCACTTGCGCGCGCCGCTCGCGTCGAAGCGCTGCCAGCGCGCCGGGTCCTGCGCCAGCCGGTCGGCGATCGCGTAGAGCGCCAGCGGGTTCATGCCCATGCCGATGTGGCTGGCATGCACCTCGATGTTCTCGGCCAGCGGCCCTTCGTCGTTGATGCTGCACTGCCACGCGACGACGCCATCGCTGCGCGAGTAGATCGACGTGGTGGGCACCGGCGGGGCCTGGCGCACCTGTTCGAGCAGCTCCGGGTCGTGCACGCTCTGGCCGCTGACGAGTTCATAGAAGCGCCACGCGTTGGTCGCGCGCGGGTGGCCGGTGAACGGCGTGCCGAGCGTGATGACGCAGCGGGTCTGCTGCGAGCGCTCTTTCGCGATCTCGCGCGCGTAGACGCCGCCCAGGCTCCAGCCGATCAGGCTCAGCGGCTTGCCGTGGCGCCGGGCCAGCAGGTCGGCGCGGTCCAGGCAGCCCTGCAGCACGCCATCGCGCGGGCCCAGGTTGAAGCCCTGCTCCCAGGCATAGGGCTCGTAGCCGCGGTCACGCAGGAAGTTGCGCAACGGGATGGTGGTGAAGTCGGCGGCGCCAAGGCCGGGGAACACCAGAACCGGGTGACCGTCGCCGGGCGGCAGCTTGTCGAGCAGCCGGTTCAGCACCGGCGACGACGCGACCATGGCAGCGTACTCCCACGGCGCGCGGCCTTCGAGCAGCAAGAGCAAGGCGTTGGGGGCCTTCAGCGTGTCGTGGGATTCCTGCGCGCCGTCACGGGCCATGGTTCAAGGCCGAGCGGCGGCCTGTCGTGAATACGCTTGCATGTTAACGAGCAACAGCGGCTTTGGCTGGAGCCTTGGCCCTAGAGGGAACACGCAGCCGCCGTGTCGCCTTGGCGACAGGCTGCGGCCTGGCAGGCTCGGGCACGGGGGTGGCCATCGCCGTCGGCGGCAGCGCCAGCAGCTCGTCCAGCGATTCGCGCAGGTGCACGGCCAGGTCCGCCACCTCGGGCATCGCCCGCGCGCAGGCGATCAACCCGAAATCGAGCGACTCGTTGTAGCTCTGCACGGTGATGTTGAGCGCGACGCCGTGCACGACGATCGAGGTCGGGTAGTTGGTCAGCATCCTGGCGCCGGCCATGTACAGCGGGAAGGCCGGGCCGGGCACGTTCGAGATCACGACGTTGGCGATCGGCGGAATGCGGTCAGCCACCTTCGCGCGACCGTACAGCGAGGTCACGGTGCTCATCAGCCAGGGCACGCCCAGCGAAGGAAAGTCGGTGGGCATCAGGCTCTTGACGCTGCCGAGGGTGGATTTCATCGCGGCGCTGGCCGCCTTGACGTAGAGCAACCGCTCCATCGGGTCGGCGACGTGCGTGCCGAGGTTGACCACCGTCATCGAAGCCTGGTTGTTCGAGGTGGTGTCGCCGGCCGCGCGGGTGGACACCGGCACCGCCGCCACCATCGACTTGCGCGGCAGCGGGCCGTGCTGCAGGAAGTGCCTTCGCAGCGCCCCGCCGCACACCATCAGCACGACGTCGTTCAGCGTCGCATCGTGCGCGCGGCGCAGCGCCTTGATCTGCGCGAGCGGCAGGCTGACGGCGGCGAACGCCCGCGTGGCGCTGACGGTGGTGTTGAGCCGCGTGCGCGGTGCGAGGCCGATCGAGGCGTCGTCGCCGCCCTGCCCCCGCACCTTGGCGACCGCGCTGTTCGCGAGCCCACCCGCGCCCTGCATGGCCGCCTGCGACAGCGCGCCGACCGTGGACGGCAGCGCCTTGACGATGTTGCCGTACTGCTGCAGCTGGTGCGCCAGCACGCCGCTCAGCATCTCGGCCAGGCCGAGCTGCATCTTCTTCGCCGGGCGTTCGGCGTGCTCGATGTCGCGCGGCTGCGGCTGCACGTCGAGGATGGCCTGGGCCAGCGCGATCGCGGCCTGGCCGTCGACGGCGGCGTGGTGCAGCTGCGTGTAGAGGGCGAAGCGCTTCTCCTTGTTCGGCCCGGGCGCGAGGCCTTCGAAGACGTGGAACTTCCACAGCGGGCGCTCGCGGTCGAGCAGCACCGGGTGAAGCTCGCCCACCTGGGCGTCGAGTTCATCGAGGCCGCTGTTCTTCGGCAGCTTGATGCCGACGATGTGCTGCATCAGGTCGGGCGCCGCATCGACCCACACCGGGTTGGCCAGGTTGAACGGCATCCACGCGAGCTTGCGGCACAGCGCCGGCGCCAGCGGCAGGCGCGAGCCGATGTGTCGGCGGATGTCGGCGACGAAGCTGCCCTTGTAGCTGGCCGGCAGCTCGAACAGGTGCAAGGCGCCGACGTGCATCGGCATCTCGGGCGTCTCCATGTACAGGAATGACGCGTCCAATCCGGACAGCTGCTTCATGGCCTCTCCCTGGTGCGGTGAGGCCATCCTAGGGTGCGGGTGCGGCCGTCGTTCCTCGGGGAAGCCCGTAGCCCGGATGGCAATCCGGGGTGTGCCGGACGATCCCCGGATTGGCATCCGGGCTACGACAGTCCGCGCAACGGATGCGCGAACGCCGGCCACGGGCTCGCGAAGAACGCCGCCACCATCTCCGGCGTCACGTCCTCGATCCGCGCCGGGTTCCAGCGCGGCCGATGGTCCTTGTCGACCGCCAGCGCACGGATCCCTTCGACGGTCTCGCTGGCCGTCCCGGGCCGCAGCTGGAAGCAGCGCCGCACCAGGTCGCGCTCCATGCGCAGGTCGTCGGCCAGCGTCATCGTACGGGCGCGCCGCACCTGCTCCAGCGTCACGGCGGTCATCAACGGCGAGCCCTTGTCCAGCATCGCGAGCGTCGCGGTGGCCCACTCGCCGGCCTCGGCGCGCAGCGATGCAACGATGTCCGCCAGCGTGTCGCCCGCGAAATGCCGGTCGATCGCGGCGCGGTCCAGCACCGTCGTCGCGGCCGGCGCCACCGCACGTGCCCGCACGGTCGCATGAACTTGTTCCGCGTTCTCGTGCGGCTGGTCCGTCAGCGCCTCGACCAGCATGGCCAGATCGCCGCTCGGAACGCACACGTCGGCCAGCCCGCAGTCGATCGCATCGCCCGCCCCCAGCACCTGCCCCGTCATCGCCAGGTACTCGCCCAGCCGCCCCGCGCAGCGCGACAGGAACCAGCCACCGCCGACGTCCGGGAACAGCCCGATGTGCGTCTCCGGCATCGCTAGCTTGGAGCGCTCGGTCACGACGCGCATCGACGCGCCCTGCGAGATCCCCATGCCGCCGCCCATCACGATGCCGTCCATCAGCGCGACATAGGGCTTCGGGTAGCCGTGGATCAGGTGGTTGAGCGCGTATTCCTCGGTGAAGAAGTCTTCGATCTCCGGGTTGCCGGCCAGCGCCGCCTGGTGGAAGAAGCGGATGTCGCCGCCGGCGCAGAACGCCACGCCCTTGCCGTCCCGCCCCGCACCGCGCACGACCACGGCCGTCACCGCGGCGTCGTCGCGCCAGGCCAGCAAGGCCGCAGTCAGCTCGCGGATCATCGCCAGCGACAAGGCATTCAAGGCCTGCGGCCGGTTCAGGGTCAGCAGGCCGATACCGTTCTTCACTTCAGCGACGACGCTCATGCCACACGCTCCCGCAATCCCACCCATGCGTTGACGAACAAGGTGCCCAGCACCAGGCTGCCGCCGACGATCACCGCGACGGAAGGTTGCTCGCTGGTGCCCAGCCAGGCCCAGGCGATGCCGAACACGATCTCCAGCAAGGCCAGCAGCGACATCTCCGGCGCCGGCAGGTGGCGTGCCAGGCGCACCGCCAGCACGCACGGGATCGCCAGCTGCACCAGCCCCAGCATGCCCAGCAACGCCACGTCGTGCAACGAGGCCTGCAGCGGGAAGGACAAGGGCAGCGTGACGATGGCCGAGATCAGCGAGCCGAGCAGCAGCGCCGGCACCAGGTCGACGTCCGCACCGCTGCGCTGCAGCGTGTTCCAGTTGATCGCGCTCGCGATCGGCACCGCCAGCGCCACCAGCGTGCCGAGCAGGTGCTTCGGCTCCGAGCTGACGCCCTGCCCGTACATGTAGGCGATGCCGATGCCGGCCAGCACGATCGCACCCCAGGTGCGCGGCGCCACGGGATGCCCGAGCGTGAAGCGCGCCAGCACCGCGGTGATCAGCGGCGCGATGCTCATCGTGATCAGCACGTTCGCCACCGTGGTCAGCGTCAGCGCCACCATGAAACAGGTGAACATCACGCCCCACATCAGGCTGGACAGCAGCAGAGGCCGCCCGCCGGCGCGCAGCAGCGCGAGCGTGCTGCGTCCGTGCACGAACGCGTAGTAGACGCCCAGCGACGCGAAGGTCGCCAGGCTGCGCCAGAACGTCACTTCGAAGCTGCGCGCCGCCTCGAGCTGGCGCGTCACCACGCCGGCGATGCTCCACATCAGCGTGACGACGAGCATGCCGGCCACCGCCCGGCCGTGGGTCATGTCACTCGCTGCGCGAGGCACGCTTGCGGTCGTGTTCCTTCAGGTGGCGCTTGCGCACCCGGATCGACTTCGGCGTGATCTCGACCAGTTCGTCGTCGGCGATGAACTCGACGCCGTACTCCAGCGTCAGGATGATCGGTGGCGTGATCTTGATCGCGTCTTCCTTGCCGGAGACGCGGAAGTTGGTCAGCTGCTTGGCGCGCACCGCATTGACGATCAGGTCGTTGTCGCGGCTGTGGATGCCGACGATCATGCCCTCGTACACCGGATCGCCCGGCTTCACGAACATGCGGCCGCGGTCGTCCAGCTTGCCCAGCGCATAGGTCACGATCTCGCCGTCGTCCTGGCTGATCAGCACGCCGTTCTTGCGCCCTTCGATCTCGCCCTTGTAGGGCTCGTAGCCGTCGAAGATGTTGCTGATCAGGCCGGTGCCGCGCGTCAGGTTCAGGAACTCGTTCTGGAAGCCGATCAGGCCACGCGCCGGGATCTTGTACTCCAGGCGCACGCGGCCCATGCCGTCCGGCTCCATGTTGACCAGCTCGCCCTTGCGCTCGCCCATCGCCTGCATCACCGCACCCTGGTGCTGGTCTTCGACGTCGGCCGTCACCATCTCGATCGGCTCGTGGCGCTCGCCATCGACCTCCTTGAACACCACGCGCGGCTTGCTGACGGCCAGCTCATAGCCCTCGCGGCGCATGGTTTCCAGCAGGATGGTCAGGTGCAGTTCGCCGCGGCCCGACACCTCGAAGATGCCGTCTTCGTCGGTCTCCCTGACCTTCAGCGCGACGTTGCTCTGCAGCTCGCGCTGCAGGCGGTCCCAGATCTGGCGGCTGGTGACGAACTTGCCTTCGCGGCCGGCCAGCGGCGAATTGTTGACGCAGAAGTTCATCGTCAGCGTCGGCTCGTCGACCTTCAGCATCGGCAGCGGCTTCGGGTCTTCGATGCTGGTCAGCGTGACGCCGATGCCGATGTCCTCGATGCCGTTGATCAGCACGATGTCGCCCGGGCCGGCTTCAGTGGCTTGCTGGCGCTCCAGGCCCTCGAACTTCAGCACCTGGTTGACGCGGGCGTTGAACGGCGTGCTGTCGGGGCCGCTGAACACCGCCACGTTCTGCATCGGCTTCAGCGTGCCCTGGTTGACGCGGCCGATGCCGATGCGGCCGACATAGGTGGAATAGTCCAGCGAGCAGATCTGCAGCTGCAGCGGGCCGGCCGGGTCGCCTTCGTGCGCCGGCACGTGCTGCAGGATGGCGTCGAACAGCGGCGCCAGGTCGGCGCCGGTCTCGCCGGCGGTCAGCGTGGCCCAGCCGTTCAGGCCCGACGCGTAGATCACCGGGAAGTCGAGCTGCTCCTCGGTGGCGCCCAGCTTGTCGAACAGCTCGAAGGTGGCGTTGATCACGTAGTCGATGCGCGAGCCCGGGCGGTCGACCTTGTTGACGACGACGATCGGCTTCAGGCCCAGCGCCAGCGCCTTCTTGGTCACGAAGCGCGTCTGCGGCATCGGGCCCTCGACCGCGTCGACCAGCAGCAGCACGCTGTCGACCATCGACAACACGCGCTCGACCTCGCCGCCGAAGTCGGCGTGCCCCGGGGTGTCGACGATGTTGACGTGCGTGCCCTTCCATTCCACCGCGCAGTTCTTCGCGAGGATGGTGATGCCACGTTCCTTTTCGAGGTCGTTGCTGTCCATCACGCGTTCGGTGACCTTCTCGTTCTGGCGGAAGGTGCCGCTTTGGCGCAGCAGCTGGTCGACCAGCGTGGTCTTGCCGTGGTCGACGTGGGCGATGATGGCGATGTTGCGGATCTGTCGGGTCATGACGGGCTCTCTACGTTCAAAATGTGCTCAAGAGGCCTTGCACCTCCACCGGGCTCAAGAGCCTTGTTGAAATCAGCTCGCCGGCGCTGACGCGCCCGCTGCCCAGGAATGCGCGCGGCTGCGGGCCATACACCCGCACCTGCTCGGCATCGGCCAGCGGCAGGCGCCGACGCAGGCCGCTCAGGAAGCGTCCCGCGTCTTCGTCGCCCAGGCGCACCACCGGCCAGTCGGCCAGCAGCGCATCGGCATCCAGCAGCAGCGCGTCGCGCGCCGCCTCGTCCATCTCGGCCAGCTGCTCCAGCGTGTGGGCGCGGTCCAGTGCCAGGCCGCCGCAGGCCACGCGGCGCAGCGCCGCCAGGTGGGCACCGCAGCCGAGCACCTCGCCGATGTCCTCGGCCAGCGTGCGGATGTAGGTGCCCTTGGAGCAGCGCACGTCGATCGTCCAGCGGCCGTCCTGGCCGCCAGTGTCGCCGTCGACGATGTCGATGCGATGAATCGTCACCGAACGCGCCTCGCGCTCGACCTCGATGCCGGCACGCGCATAGTCGTACAGCGCCCGGCCGTCGCGCTTCAGCGCCGAATGCATCGGCGGCACCTGGCGGATCGGGCCGGTCAGGCCTGCGCAGGCGGCCTGCAGCTGTTCGCGACCGACGTTCACGTCGCGCCGCTGCAGCACCTCGCCCTCGGCATCGGCCGTGGTGGTGGTGACGCCCAGCTGCAGCGTCGCGCGGTAGGTCTTGTCGGCCTCCAGGCTGACCTGCGAGAACTTGGTGGCCGCACCGAAGCACAGCGGCAGCAGCCCGGTGGCCAGCGGGTCGAGCGTGCCGGTGTGGCCGGCCTTCTCGGCACGGTACAGGCGCTTGGCCTTCTGCAAGGCGTCGTTGCTCGACAGGCCGAGCGGCTTGTCGAGCAACAGCACGCCGTGAACGGCGCGCCGCGGGATGCGCGGGCGGGGGGCGTTCACCGGATCAGTCTTCCTTGGCTTGCGTGGAGTTGGCCTGCTGGATCAGCGCGCTCAGCTCCGCGGCCCGCTCGGTCGTGYGGTCGAAGTGGAAATGCAGCGTCGGCACGGTGTGGATCTGCAGCCGCTTGAACAGGCCGTTGCGCAGGAAGCCGGCGGCCTCGTTCAAGGCCTCCTCGCATTCCTTCACGTCGCCCACCAGCAGCGAGAAGAACACCTTGGCGTGCGCATAGTCGGGCGTCACCTCGACCGCCTGCAGCGTGACCATGCCGATGCGCGGATCCTTCAGGTCGCGGATCAACTCGGCCAGGTCGCGCTGGATCTGGTCGGCAATGCGGAAACCGCGGTTCGGGATGGATCGTTTGTGTCGCATGTTCAGGCTCCTGCAGACCGGCGGCGCGGCTCACCAAACACAAACCCCGCCGTCTTGTCGAGGGCGGGGTTTGGGATGAGACCCACGCTCCGCTTTACAGCGTTCGTGCCACTTCCTTGACCTCGAAGAACTCCAGCTGGTCGCCCTCGGCGATGTCGTTGTAGTTCTTCAGCTTGATACCGCACTCGAAGCCTTCCTTGACCTCGCGCACGTCGTCCTTCAGGCGGCGCACCGACTCGACCTCGCCGGTGTAGACCACCACGTTGTCGCGCAGCAGGCGGAAGCGCGCATTGCGGCGCACCACGCCCGAGGTGACCATCGAGCCGGCCACGGTGCCGATCTTGGACGCCACGAACACCGTGCGGATCTCGGCCGTGCCGATCACCTCTTCGCGCTGCTCCGGCGCCAGCAGACCGGTCATGGCCTGCTTCACGTCGTCGACCGCGTCGTAGATGATGTTGTAGTAGCGCAGGTCGACGCCGTTGCCTTCGGCCAGCTTGCGCGCGCCGGCATCGGCACGCACGTTGAAGCCGATGATGACCGCCTTCGACGCGATCGCGAGGTTGATGTCGCTCTCGCTGATGCCGCCCACCGCCGCGTGCACGATCTGCACCTTGACCTCGTCGGTGCTCAGCTTGAGCAGCGACTGGCCCAGTGCTTCCTGCGAACCCTGCACGTCGGCCTTGATGATCAGCGCCAGCGTCTGCGCCTCGCCCTGGCCCATGTTCTCGAACATGTTCTCGAGCTTGGCGGCCTGCTGCTTGGCCAGCTTGACGTCGCGGTACTTGCCCGAGCGGAAGGTGGCGATCTCGCGCGCACGGCGCTCGTCGGCCAGCACCATGAACTCGTCGCCCGCCTGCGGCACCTCGGTCAGGCCCTGGATCTCGACCGGCAGCGACGGACCGGCTTCGGTCGTCGGCTTGCCGTTCTCGTCCAGCATCGCCCGCACGCGGCCGTAGCTCGAACCCGCCAGCACGACGTCGCCGCGCTTGAGCGTGCCCGATTGCACCAGCACCGTCGCGACCGGGCCGCGGCCCTTGTCGAGCTGGGCTTCGATCACCAGGCCCTTGGCCGGCGCATCCTTCGGCGCGGTGAGCTCGAGCACCTCGGCCTGCAGCAGCACCTGCTCCAGCAGCTGGTCGATGCCCTGCCCGGTCTTCGCCGACACCGGCACGAACGGCGAATCGCCGCCGAAGTCTTCCGGCACGACCTGCTCGGCCACCAGCTCGGACTTCAGGCGCTCGATGTTGGCCTCGGGCTTGTCGATCTTGTTCATCGCGACCACGATCGGCACCCCGGCCGCCTTGGCGTGCGAGATGGCTTCCTTGGTCTGCGGCATCACGCCGTCGTCGGCCGCCACCACCAGGATGACGATGTCGGTCGCCTTGGCACCGCGCGCACGCATGGCCGTGAAGGCCGCGTGACCCGGGGTGTCGAGGAAGGTGATCATGCCGCGCGGCGTGTCGACGTGGTAGGCGCCGATGTGCTGCGTGATGCCGCCCGCTTCGCCCGCGGCGACGCGCGCCCGGCGGATGTAGTCGAGCAGCGAGGTCTTGCCGTGGTCGACGTGGCCCATCACGGTGACGACCGGCGCGCGCGGCAGCACTTCGTGCACCGCCTCGGCCTGGGTGTCCTCGAGGAAGGCTTCCGGATCGTCCAGCTTGGCGGCGAAGGCCTTGTGGCCCATTTCCTCGACGAGGATCATGGCCGTTTCCTGGTCGAGCTGCTGGTTGATCGTGACCATCTGGCCCAGCTTCATCAACTGCTTGATCACCTCGGACGCCTTCACCGACATCTTGTGCGCCAGGTCGGCGACGCTGATGGTCTCGGGCACGTGCACTTCCTGGATCTGCTGCTCGGCCGGCGCGACGAAGTTGCCGCCTTGCGAATCGTTGCGGTCGCCACGGCGCCCACCGCGCGGTGCGCGCCAGCCCGGACGGGCTGCGGCATCGTTGCGGGTCTTGAGCGCGCGCTTCTTGGCAGCGTCATCGGCCCAGCTGGAAGACAGCTTCTCGGACTTGACCGACTTCTTGTCGCCCGGCTTCTCGCCCGGCTTGGCGGCCGTGGCGGTGGTGGTCGTGGCGCCCGGAGCAGCCGCCGGCTTGTGGATCGTGCCCTTGATGCCTTCCTTGCCGGCTTCCGGCTTGGGCGGCTCTTCGGGCTTCTTGGCCGTCAGCACCTTCTTCGGCGCGTTCATCATCGCGCGGATCGCGGCAGCCTCGTCCTCGGCGGCCTTGCGGCGCTTGGCCAGGTCGGCGGCGCGCTGCTTCTCTTCGTCGACGACGTCGGCGGCCTTGATGACGCGCAGCGCCGGCTTGGGCGGCTCGACCGGTGCGGCGGGCGCAGCCGGGGCCGCAGCCACCGGGGCGGCGGCCGGCGCGGGTGCGGCGGCGGCCGTC
>NZ_JBFUEB010000098.1:0-23081 GCF_056404395.1 Rhizobacter sp. P2_D12
GCACGCAGCCGGCCGCGCCGCCCGCAGCTGCGGCCGCCGGCGGCCGGCTGCACTTCGGCGACTGGACGCTGGACCTGCACGAGCGCGAGCTGCGCGGCCCGGGCGGCCTGCCCTGCCCGCTGACGCCGGCCGAGTTCCGCCTGCTCGAGGCCTTCGTCGGCCAGCCGGGCCGGGTGTGGACGCGCGACCAGCTGCTCGAGCACACGCGCAGCCTGGACACCGAGGTGTTCGACCGCAGCATCGACGTGCTGATCCTGCGCGTGCGGCGCAAGATCGAGCCGAACCCGAAGCACCCGCGCTACATCTGCACCGAGCGCGGGCTGGGCTACGTGTTCGCGGTCCCGGTGACGACCGACCATGAGCGGACCGCGTGAGCTGACGCCGAGCCTGGGCCCGCGCGCGCAGCGGGTGCGCACGCGCCTGATGACCGCGTTCGTGATCCTGCTCGCCGCGGCCGTCGCGCTGGCCGTGGTCGGCTGGCTCGGCATGCAGCGCACGCAGCACGAGCTCGGCGCCTACGAGGACGAGGTGCTGCCGCAAATCGCGCAGGCGCTCGAACTGGCCGAGCGCACCACCCGCCTGGCCGCCACCGCGCCCAACCTGGCCGATTCGCGCACGCCCGAGAGCCTGGACGCCAACGCGACCCTCGCGCGCGGGCTGATCAGCGAGATCCGCCAGCGTTCCGGCGAGATCGACACGCAGAGCCGGCTGAAGGCCGTGGTCGAGCCGCTGATCGAGCGCGGCGACAGCAACCTGCTGCGGCTGGCCGAGCTGACCCAGATGCGCCAGCAGGTGCGGCAGCGTCTGCAGACGCAGATGGAGCGGCTGGAAGACGTCGGCAACCGGCTGCATGCACGCGGCGCGCCGCCGCGCAACGGCGACCCGGTGCTGACGCAGGTGTGGTCCAGCCTGGTGCTGGGCGCGAGCGTCGACACGCCGGCCACGCTGGGCCGGCTCGAGGCCGACGTCGAGGCGCTGCTGCTGGCGGCGGACCGGCGCGAGGCCTACGCGGGCCTGGGCGATGTGTTCCGCGCCACGCTGCGCGAGCTGTCGATCGGCCCGGCCGGCATCCTGCGGCTGCGGCGCGAGCAGATCGGCCTGGACAGCCGCAGCGGCTCGCTGATCCTGCTGACGCGCACCAATGCCGACGAGCTGAGCGAGCAGGTCTCGCGCCATGTCGCCACGCTGCGCCGCACCGCGCAGGCGCGCAGCGACGGCGTGTCGCAGGCGATCACGTCGGGCAAGACCGGGCTGCTGCTGCTGACGCTGGTGTGCGGCGCGATCGCGCTCGGCGCGACGGCCTACGTGCACCGGCTGGTCAGCGGCGTCGAGCGCATCACGCTGTCGATGTCGCGCCTGGCACGCGGCGACACCTCCGTCGGCCCGTTGGAGAAAGCGCCGGCCACGGCACGGCGCGACGAGCTGGGCGCGCTGGCGCGCACCTTCGAGGTGTTCCGCGACAACCTGCTCGCCAAGCAGCAGCTGGTGGCCGACCTGCGGCGCCAGGGCGAGCTGCTCGCGGCGGTGCACAGCAGCATGAACGACGGCCTGGCGGTGTTCGACCGCGACGGCCGGCTGCGGCTGTGGAACGAGCCGCTGGAACGCATGCTGGCCGGCCATGGCGTGCGGCCGGCCGCCGGCCAGCAGCCGCGCCAGCTGGTGACGCAGCTGATGTCGCAGTCGGCGCGGGGCATCGCGTGGAGTGCCCCCGGCGTCACCGAGCGCCGGTCGGTCGATGCCGGCCGCATGCCGCCGTTCACCGCGCATGCGCACGTCGAGCTGTACCTGCCGGACAACCGCGTCTACGACGTGCGCAGCCGCGCGATGCCCGACGGCGGCGTGGTCAGCCTGGTGACCGACCTGACCGAGCGCCGCGCGATCGAGGTGCAGCTGCAGCACGCCTTGCGGCTGGAGATGCTGGGCCAGCTGACCGGCGGCGTGGCGCACGACTTCAACAACTACCTGGGCACCATCGTCGGCACGCTGGGGCTGCTGGAAGCGCAGCCGGCGCTCGACGACGCCGGCCGCGCGCAGCTGCAGCGCGCCGGCCGGGCCGCCGAACGCGCGAGCGCGCTGACGCGCCGGCTGCTGGCCTTCGCGCGGCGCCAGCCGCTGCAGGCCGAGTCGGTGGCGGTGGATGCGATGGTCGAGGAGATGGCCGACCTGGTCGAGTACAGCGCGGGCAGCGACGTGCAGGTGACGCTGTCGCTGCAGGCCGGCGATGCGCGCGTGCACCTGGACCGCGGGCAGCTGGAGAACGCGCTGCTGAACCTGGTGATCAACAGCGCCGCGGCGATGCCCGGCGGCGGGCGGCTGGAGATCGCGACGCGGGTGGAGGGCGGCGAGCTCGAGCTGCGCGTCAGCGACACCGGCAGCGGCATCCCCGAGGCCTTGCGCGAGAAGGTGTTCGAGCCCTTCTTCACCACCAAGGCCGACGGCGAAGGCAGCGGGCTCGGGTTGTCGATCGTCTACGGATTCGTCAAGCAGTCGGGCGGGCGCATCGCGCTTTCGAGCCGCACGGGGGAAGGCACCAGCGTCACGCTGCGCTTTGCCCTCGATGCGAGCGCGGTGGCGGCGCTGGCCGCCCCGGTGCAGGCCACCGACGCCGGCTGGCCGGTGTCGTCGGTGCTGCTGGTGGACGACGACGAGGCGTTCCGCAGCACGGTGGCCGAGATGCTGTCGGCCGCCGGCTGCAGCGTGCGCGCGGTGGCCAGCGCCGAGCGCGCGCTGCACCTGCTGGGCCAGGGCTCGGCGCCGCAGCTGATGCTGTCGGACGTGCGGCTGGGCGACGGCATGGGCGGGGTGCAATTGGCGCAGACCGTCGCCAGCGGCTGGCCGCAGGTACGGGTCGGCCTGATGTCCGGCATGCCGGTGGAGGCCTTCTCGTCGCAAGCCGGTTGGGGCCGCGGCTGGCCATTCCTTCAGAAGCCTTTCGATGCCGGCGCCTTGCGCCACTGGCTGGGCGGCATGCTGTAGCCTGGATGCAGCGCAGCGGAATCCGGGGATCCCCGCCAGTTCAACGATCCCGGATTGGCATCCGGGCTGCTAACGCTCACGCGCAGCCTCCTGCGCCACCTTCTTCACCGGCGACAGCAGGTACTCGATCACGGAGCGCCGCCCCTGCTGCACCTCGGCCGTCACGGCCATGCCGGGATTCAGCAGCAGCTTCTCTCCGGTGGCTGCGCTGGTCAGCACCGGGCTGTCGATCTGCACGATGGCACGGTAGTTCAGCTGCGGCTGGCCCGGCTGCTGTGCCGGCTGCTGTTGCTGCTGCTTCGGGTCGGCCGCATCGGCGCTGACCAGGATCACGCGGCCGTCGAGCAGGCCGTACTTCTGGAACGGGTAGGCGGCCACCTTCACCTTGGCGAGCTGGCCGACGCTGACGAAGCCGACGTCCTCGTTGTGCAGCTGCACCTCGGCCTGCAGCGGCTCGCCCTGCGGCACGATGTTCATCAGCAGCGCGCCGGCCGACACCACCGCGCCGCGCGTGGTGGTGGCGAGGTCCTTCACAATGCCGGCGTTCGGCGCGCGGATCTCCAGTTGGCCGGCGCGCACCGTCGACTTCTGCAGCTCCTGGTCGCTGCGGTTCAGTGTGGCCAGCGTCTCGATGCGCTCGTTCTCGAGCTGCGAGCGGTACTGCGAGCGCAGCGCCGCCAGCTTGCGTTCCGACTGCGCGACAGCCAGCGCGCCGCTTTGCACGTTGGCGGTCTGCACCTTCACGTCCTGCTCGCGCTCGGTGGCCTCGCGGCCCTTCTCGTTGGCCGCGAGCTCGCCGACGAAGCCTTCCTTGACGAGCTGACGGTAGGCCTGCGCCGACTGCTGGTAGCTCGGCAGCGTCTGCGTCAGCTTCGACAGCTGCTGCTGCGCCGCCTGCAGGTCGGCCTGCGCGCGGGCGTGGGTCTGCTGCTCCTGCGCGGCGGCATCGAGGTAGGCCTGACGGCGCGCGCGGAACTGCGCGTCGACCTGGGCGTACAGCAGCGGCGGCTCGCCGCGGCCGGGCAGCAGCGGCTGGTCGGCCAGCTCGGCCTCGATGCGGCGCAACGTCAGCTTCTTCAACGCCACCTCGTGGCCGAGCGCCGTGGTGTCGGCTTGCGACGCCCGCGCATCCAGCTTCAGCAGCAGCTGGCCCTCCTTCACCGCGTCGCCGTCCTTCACCAGGATCTCGGTGACGACGCCGGCCTCGGCCGGCTGTACGAGCTTGGTGTAGCTCACCGGCACCAGCCGCCCCTCGGCCGTCGCGATGATGTCGAGCTGGGCGAAGACCGACCACGCGAGCAGCAGGCCCACCAGCAGCGCTACCGTCAGCAGCAGCACCCGCGGCAGGCGCGACGGCGGGCGCTCCTGGATCGCGAGCAGGTCGGGCGCGAAGTCCAAAGCATCCGGGTCGAGCAAGGTGGAGGCCATCTCAACTCTCCGCATTGCGTGATTCCTGCGCCACCGCCTGCAGCATCTGCGCCCCATCCGCATGCAGCTGCACCACCGCATCGATCTTCAGCAGCTTGGGCAGGTTGTGCGTGATGAACAGCATCGTCACCCGCCCCTTCAGCGCGTTGATCGTCTTCGCGAAGCTCTCGGCCGTGTCGTGGTCCAGCGCCGACGTGGCCTCGTCGAAGATCAGGACCTTCGGGCCCTTCAGCAATGCGCGGGCGATCGCCAGCCGCTGCTTCTGCCCGCCCGACAGCCCGCTGCCGCGCTCGCCGATCTCGGTCTGATAACCCTGCGGCAGCGCCTCGATCGTCGTGTGGATGCCCGCCATCTTCGCGGCCTGCACCACCTGCTCGAAACTCGCGGCCGGGTTGCCGGCGCGCAGGTTGTCGAAGATGCTGCCGCTGAACAGCACCGTCTCCTGCGGCACCACGCCGAAGTGCGCGCGCAGCTCGTTGGCCGCCATGTGGCGGATGTCGACGTCGTCGATGCGGATCTGCCCCTGGCTCGGCTGGTAGAAGCCCATCAGCAGCTTCGCGAACGTGCTCTTGCCGGTGCCCGACGGGCCCATGATCGCCACCGTCTGCCCCGGCTGGATCGTCAGGTTCAGGTCCTGGTACAGCAGCGGCAGGTCATCGGCATAGCGGAAGCCCAGGTTGCGCACCTCGATGCGGCCGGCACCGCCGGTCTGCCGCTGCGGCGTCGTCGAATACGGCTCGGCCGGCGCGTTCATCACGTCGCCCAGGCGCTGCACGCTCAGCGAGGCCTGCTGGAACTGGCTCCACAGCCCGACGATGCGCAGCACCGGCTGGCTCAGCTTGCCGGCGAACATCTGGAAGGCCACCAGCATGCCGATCGTGAAGCTCGGCTCGGTCATCACCGTGTACGCGCCCACCATCAGGATCAACAGCGTCTGCAGCTGGTCCAGCGTGGTCGCGAAGATGTTGTAGGTGTTGGCCGTCTGCTTGGTCTTGAAGCCCGATTGCAGGTAAGTGGCCAGGTAGCCCGCGAAGCGCTGGCGCAGCTGCGGCTCCATCTGCAGGCTCTTCACCGTCTCGAAGCCGGCGATGTGCTCGGTGACGAAGGCCTGGTTGCGCGCGCCCAGCAGGAACTGCTCGTTCAGTCGTGCCTGGAACAGCGGCGCGATCACGACGCTCGCCACGCCGATGACCAGCAGGATGCCCAGCGCGACGCAGGTCAGCAGGGCGCTGTACCAGAACATCAGCGCCAAGCAGATCACCAGGAACGGCAGGTCGAGCACCAGCCCGACGGCCGCGCCCGAGACGAACTCGCGGATCGTCTCCACCGCATGCAGCCGCGCCGCCACCACGCCGGTGGGCCGGTGCTGGAAGTAGCGCAGCGGCAGGCGCAGCAGGTGCTCCCAGATGGCCGCGCCCAGCACGGCGTCGACGCGGTTGCCGGTGTGCAGCACCAGGTACTGGCGCACCCAGCTCAGCAGGCTGGTGAAGACGGTGAAGATCGCCATCGCGATGCCGATCGCCACCAGCGTGCTCTGCGTGCGGTGCACCACCACCTTGTCGATGATGGCCTGCGTGAAGAGCGGCGTCGCCAGCGCGATCAGCTGCAGCGCCAGCGAAGCCAGCAGCACGTCGCGCCACACCTGGCGGTGCTTCATCAGCTCGGGCACGAACCAGCGGAAGCCGAAGGCGGGCGTGGCCGAGGCCCCATCCGGATCGGTGGCCGCCGCGGCGACCGGCGCGGCCAGCCAGGCGTCGCCGGTGATCGCCTGCGCGAACGCATCGTTCTCAAGCGCCTGCGGTGTCGCGCTGCCGGCACGGAACAGCACCACCTTGCCATCGGCCACCGCGGTGACGATGCCGATCACCGGCGCGTCTGCAATGGCGTCGTCGGGTGCTTGGGCTTTCAGCGCGACCAGCAGCGGGAACACCATGCGTTCGATGCGCGAGGCCTTCAGCACGACCTGGCGCACCTTGAAGCCGAGCGCACGCCCGGCCGCGATCACCGTGGCCTGCGTGCACGGCGGCGGGAACTCGCGTGCCACCAGCTCGGCCGAGAACGGCTGCCGGTGCAACGCGCAGAGTGATCCCAGCGCCCACAGCAATTGCTGCTGCGGCAGCGCGCGCGGCGCCGCCCCTCCCTTCGCCCTGATCATGGACGTCCTCTTCCTCTTTTGTATTGACAGTCTACCGAGCGGGCGCTCGTCCTTCGTTGTTCCTGCATCCCTCTTGTTGGGGATGGACAGGCTCAGGCGGCCAGGCGCCGCAGCGGCGACGCCGCCACCGCATGCACCTGCAGCGACGGGGCCGCATCGGCCGCGTGCAAGGGCGTCGGCAGGCCTTCGCGCACCGGCGTGCTCCGCAGCGAGGCGGCCATCGCGTCCCAGGCCGTGACGGGGGCGGGCATCGCCTTCTCGCTCGGCCCGCTCGTTGACAGAGACGTTGCCGTGACAGGCACCCCCGTTCCGTCGGCCAGCCTGATTGGCTCGAGCTATTTCGATGGCGTTGTAATTCCTGCTCGCAGCGCCATAAACATGAATAGCTGCGCGAATCCGAACCATGCATTCAGAATTGTTAGAACACCTGTTCGCGAAGATAATCCAAAATAGAGAAAGGCGGACGTTCGCCCCCCTCCTGGCCCTTGAGATGGATACTCTTTGAACAGGAGACCTATAGCAAGCACCAGTAGCAAAGCTGCAGCAAACAAGATCAACCATCGTGATCTGGCGTCTGGGAATGCTCTTTCGCTTCCCTTTGGGACCCAAAGGCAGCCAACTACCGCCAGCATCCCCGCTGTTAACAGCGTAAAAGCAAGAAATACCTCGACGAATCCTGGGTCAAACGATCTCGATGCAACTTGAACAACGCCCTTGAGCGGTGCAATCAAAGCGCGAGCACCGTCGCGGAGCGCACCCAATTGCTCTCCTGATGGCAAGAGCACACCTGTGCCCACTGTCAGAATCCAATAGAACAGGAACAGCCACTTGAAGCGACGGCCTCTTTTATCTCGCTGAGATCTGCTCTCCACTGGCACATCCTCTTTGTTGATTGTCATTAATATTTCCATTCAACCAGATTAATCGCAGAATCCGCCCTGCCTCTCCCGTGAAGATGCCGACAAGCGCTCGAACTGCACCAGCTCCAAACAGGAGTGCAGCGCCAAAACAGACGATGCGACGAAAGACGACCCACCCTTTGGCGAGCGCTCGCTCGTTCTCGGAAGCAGCACGATCCGCGCGCATCATGAAGTACAGCGGGATGCCCAGGATCAGAAGAAAAGATGCGATCGATGCCATTCGGTTGACGCCCGGAGCAGGCCGGTGGCTCGCTGGCCGTCCGAGCGCTGAAAGGGCGTACAGCGCGTCCGACCGAAGCACGTGCTTGATCCCATCCATGACCGCCGCACCTTCATGCCACGTGTCATGGATGAAGAGCAACCCGCAGCGTCAGCCTGCTCGTCATCCCGCCCTCGATCCACGGTCCGTCCTTGTGCATCTTGAAGCGCTGTCCGGGCAACCCTGATGCGACCGGCCCATCGATGCGCTGCAAGGGAAAGGCAGTCAGTCGTTTCCACAACAGCGCGATCCACAACGGCGCCTCGAACTGCGCACGTTCGTTGTTCCGCACCTGGCTCATCAGCTGCCGCCCCGGCACCGAGAACACCCGGTCCGAATCCGACACCCACAGCCGCGGCGATGTGGCCGCGCCGACAAGCGCACCACCGATGACAACGTCCGTCATGTCTTCTTCCTTCTCCCTGTGGACCGCTTCAGCCTAGCCACGCCGCGCCGCAAAGCCAGCGCCGCGCGCACCCCCTGAAGAGGGACATCTACAAGGCAGATGGCGGCATGAGCAATCGCTATGGCTCGCTGCTTTCAAAGACTGCCGGAACCTGCTACTCGCCCTGCAACAAGCGCTCATACCCCGACAGCGCGCCCGCCAGGCTGTAGCCCATCGCATCGCGCCGCGCGCCGTCGCGCAGCAACTGCGATGCCGAAGGCGAGTGCACCCCCTGCAGCACCGCCTCGGCAATCGCATCCGGCTCGAAGAACGGCACCAGCCGCCCGTTCTCGCCATCGCGGATCACCTCGCGCACCGGCGCGGTATCCGATGCGACGATGGGCACGCCGCAAGCCATCGCCTCCAGCAGCGACCAGCTCAGCACGAACGGATACGTCAGGTACACGTGCGCCGCCGACACCTGCAGCACCCGCAGGTACTGCGCGCGCGGCAGCTTGCCGGTGAAGTGCGTGCGCGCGGGGTCGAGCTTCACCTCGCGCAGCATCTTCTCGCGCCAGTTCGGCGCGTCCTTCGCGCGTTTGCCGTAGCTCACGCCGTCGCCGCCGACGATCAGCGCATGGCAGCTCTTGTGCCGCTTCTGGATGCGCTCCAGCGCGCGCATGAAGACGTGGAAGCCGCGGTACGGTTCCAGGTTGCGCGCCACGTACGTGATCACCGGATCGCCCGCCTTCAGCACCGCACCGCTGCGCGTCTTCACCGCGGCCTTGGCGTCCGGCGCCAGCCCCTCGGTGTCGATGCCCTCATGCTGCACGCCGATCTTCGGCTGGAAGATCGCCGGATGCCGGCTGCGCTGCCACTGCGTCGGGCTCACCGCCGCATCGCAATGCGTCAGGTTCAGCGTGTGCAGCGCGTTCCAGGTGCGCACGCGCGCCCGGTCGTCGAAGCTCAGTGGAAACTCCGGGTCGAAACCCAGGTCGGCCCCCTCGGGCTCGTAGTACCACTCGCACAGGTGCACGAGCCGCGCAGCGGGGTAGACGTCTTTCGCGAACAGCGTCTCGCCCCAACCCGGGTGCGCCAGGATCACGTCGGGCACGAAGCCGTCGTGGCGCAGTTTCAGCATCGCCCGCGCCGCCGCCTGGCCATGCAGCGTCGCCGCTTCCATCTGCCGCAGGTAGCCGTGCTGGTGCGCATGCGGCACGCGCGCCAGCTTGTAGCGCACCAGGCCGTCGAAGCCGGGCAGGCCCGGCGCCGTCTCGCGGCCCAACGCCCGCACGTCCCAGCCCGGGCGCTGCGCCCAGGCCGTGACCAGGTGGCCGAACTGGCCGGGGAAGTTCTGATGGATCACCAACACGCGCATCGCGGCTCTCTCCTTCGCGGTCCTGCAGCGCCCGCTGCGCGGCCTGCCGATGATGCGCAATCGGCAGGCCACGGCACATCCGTGCCGTTCCTGGGTACGTTTGGCAGGACGTCAGAGCGCATGCTCGCGGCGCACCGGCAGGGCCTGCCGGTTCGTCGCGAGGCCCGCCAGGGCCAGGTCACTGGACAAGCCGTCATCGGCCACCGCCACGATCGGCGTCGGCAGGCCTTCGCGCACCGGCGTCACCCGCAGCGAAGCCGCCATCGCGTCCCAAGGCGTCACCACAGCCGGCATCGCCTTCTCGGTCGGTGCGCTGCTCGACAACGCCGTCGCCGTGACCGGAACCCCCGTGCCATCGGCCAGCTTGATCGTCTCGATCTTGTTGGCCGTGCCCACGTAGTAGTTGGTGATCGTCAGCTTGTCGCTCGTGCCGCTGATGCCCAGCACCMGGTTGTTGCCACTGCGCACCTGCGTGAGCTGCGCCGCGCTGATGCCGGTGCCGATCTCGATGCGGTCGGTGCTGCCGCCCGCGTCGGTGATCGTGTCCTGTCCGTCGCCGCGGCCCCAGCGGTAGACGTCGTTCGACGTGGTCACCGTGTCGTTCATCAGATCATTGCCCGCGCCGCCGTAGTACGTGTCGTTGCCCCCTGCCCCCGTCAGCGTGTTGGCCCCGCCGTTGCCGAACAGCAGGTTGTCCAGCCCGTTGCCGGTGCCATTGACGGGATTGTTGCCGATCAGGTTCAGGTTCTCGACGTTGGCCGCCAGGCTGTCGATGGTGACCAGGCTGTTGAGGGTGTCGGTGCCGCCGCCGGACGCCTCGGTGATCGTCTCGCCGGCCACGTCGACGTAGTAGGTGTCGTTGCCGGCACCGCCCGCCATCGTGTCGATGCCTCCCTTGCCATCCAGCACGTTGTTGCCGGCGTTGCCGGTCAAGGTGTTGGCCACCGCATTGCCCGTGCCGTCGATGTTCTGGCTGCCGGTCAGTGTCAGTTTCTCCACCTCCGCCGCGAGCGTGTAGGTGACCGCCTGTGATTCCACCGTGTCGGTGCCGCCGCCGGACAGCTCGGTGATCAGGTCGTTGGTGTCGTCGACGACGTAGGTGTCGTTGCCGGCGCCGCCGGTCATCTGGTCCACCCCGCCCTTGCCATCCAGCCGGTTCGCTCCGCCGTTGCCGACGAGGATGTTGGCGAGCGCGTTGCCGGTGCCGCTGAGGCCAGAACTACCGGTCAGCGTCAGGTTCTCGACGTTGTCGCCCAGCGTGAAGCTGGCGCTGGCCTTCACCTGGTCGATGCCGTCGCCGAGCGCCTCGATCACCTGCTCGGCCGTGTTGTCGACGGTGTAGGTGTCGTCGCCGGCGCCGCCCGCCATCGTGTCGACGCCGCCCTTGCCGTCCAGCAGGTTGTTGCCGGCATTGCCGGTCAGCCGGTTGGCGACGGTGTTGCCGGTGCCGTTGAGCGCCGCGTTGCCGGTGAGCGTCAGGTTCTCGACCTCGTTCTCCAGCGTCCTGGTGATCGACGAGATCACGCTGTCGTTCCCCGATCCGGAATCCTCGGCGACCCAGTCGTTCTCGTTGTCAACGTAGTAGGTGTCGTCACCACCCCAGCCTCGCATCTGGTCTGCACCGCTCCCGCCGTCGAGCGTGTCGTCGAAGTCGGCGCCATTCAGCGTGTCGTCACCGGCCAGGCCTTGCAGATGGCTGGCCACCGGCTTCGCCTGCAAGTAGTCGGCCTCGTCAGTGCCGACGATCTCGCTGAACAGGCCCATGATCTGCGCATCACCCCACACGGTGCCGTCCGCAAACCGCAGCTCCACGGGCCGTGGGGGCCACTGGAAGTACTGCACCACGCGGATCGAATCGGTGGTGCCGGCCACGCTCAGCACCAGGTCCGAATCGACCTGCGATGCGCGCAGGTCGCCGGCCGCAATGCCGGCACCGAACGCGATGGTCTCCAGGGATTCGTCCGTGACAGGCCTCAGGCCGTTGGTGTAGATCACCCCGTTGTTGTCCCGGTCGGCGATCACATCGGCGCCACCGCCCAACTCCAGAACGTACACGTCGGCGCCCGCACCGCCGAGCAGCGTGTCGTTGCCGGCACCGCCCCGGAGCGTGTCGACTCCGAGCCCGCCCGACAGCCGGTCGTTGCCGGCATCGCCGTTCAGCGCGTCGTCGCCGGCCTGCCCCACCAGTTCGTCGTCGCCATCTCCCGCGGACACGCTGCCGCCACCCACCAACCCCACCAGCAGGTCGGCCGCTGCGGTGCCGGCCTGCAGCGAATTGCGCCCGAGCGCGGCCACGATGGCATCGCGGGTGATGCGGTTGTTGCCGGCCAACAGCACCGAATCGAGGCCGAGCCGCACCTCGCCGGTCGTGGCGTCGAAGAATGCATCGATCGTCAGGCTGTCGGTCGTGCCGGCCAGCGAGATCACCAGTGCCTCGCCCTGGCGCTCAAAGCGCAGCCGTGCCCCGTCGATGCCCTGCTGCAAGACCACGGCCGAGTAGCCGCCGCGGTTCTGGGCCCACTCGGCGGCCGAACGGAGGGCGCCGGTGGTGATCCGGTCGGCACCGCTGCCGCCGYCGAAGTCGACCTGGTAGCTGTTCATCGCGCTGACCTCGATGACGTCGTCGCCGCTGCCGCCGTCGAACTCCACCCAGGAGGCCTCGAATCCCGTCAGCGTGTCGTTGCCGCTGCCGCCGCGCAGCGTGTTCCAGCTGCCGTAGGCCCGCAGCAGGTCGTTGCCCTCACCGCCATCGAGGACGTCGACGGCGTCGAGGTAGTCGTTGCGGCGCTGGATCTGGTTGTACGGCACGGTCGCAAGGTCGACCGAGTACAGCCTGTCATCGCCCGCACCGCCGGTGATGGTGTTGCTGGCGCGGCTGCCGTAGAGCACGTTGTCGGCCGCATTGCCTTCCAGGTCGATGTTGCCGATGTTGGCGCCGGCACGCAGGTCTTCGACGTTGGCGTAGTCGCCGCTGCGCAGCGGCGTCGCCGGCTGGCCGAGCAGGCTCTCGACGATGACCGTGTCGATGCCGCCGTCCGCCACCTCGGCGACGACGTCGTTCAGGCCGATGCGGTAGGTGTCGTTGCCGGCCAGGCCGCTCAGCACGTTCGCCGCGGTGTTGCGAGATCCGTCGAGCATGTTCGCCAACGAGTTGCCGCGCCCTTCGATCGCTTCGCTGCCGGCCAGCACCAGGTTCTCGAGGTTCGCAGCCAGCGTGTAGCCGATGCTCGCCTGCACGGTGTCGTTCGTCGAGCGCTGCCGCCCGTCGCTCCACACCCCGGTCTCGATCACGACGTCGCCGGCGTCCTCGACGACGTAGGTGTCGTCGATGTCGCTGCCGCGCATGGTGTCGGCACCAGCACCGCCGTCGATCAGCGTTCCGAGGATCGCCGGCGAGTTGATCCAGTTGTAGTTGGCGGATCCGGCCTTCAGGTCGATGAAATTGTTCAGCGTGTTGCCGATGTAGGTGTAGCGGAACTGGTCTCCCGCCTGGTAGCGCAGGCCGGTCGGCCGGACCAGCGACGTGACGCGCAGGTTCTCCACGTTGTCCGGCAGGGTCATGCTGAAGGCATCCGTCTCGATGGCGTCGACGCCTTCCCCGGCCAGTTCGATCGAGTTCGGATTGCGCGGCGTGAAGTAGCTCCAGTCGGCGGTCCCGAACATCTCGCTGTTGTAGAACCAGCGGTACACGTCGTTGCCGGCACCGCCGTACAGCGTGTCGGCGCCGCCCTTGCCGTCGATCAGGTTGTTGCCGGCGTTGCCGCGCAGCACGTTGGCCGCGCTGTTGCCGGTGGCGCTGAGGTCGAGGTTGCCGCTCAGCGTCAGGTTCTCGACGTTGGCGGGCAGCACGTACGACATCGAGCTCAGCACCGAATCGGTGCCACCGCCAACCTGCTCGACGATCACGTCGCGCGGGTTGTCGACGGTGAACACGTCGTCACCGGCACCGCCGGTCAAGGTGTCCGCCGGGCCGGTGATGCTCGGTCCGGCACGGCTCGCCAGGTCGGCGTAGCTCCAGCGCGTGCCGTCGGCGAACAGCACGCTGCCGGTGCCGACACCGCCGGGCTGGAAGTACTGGTCGATCCACAGCCGTGCACCGCTCGGCAGGGTCAGCACCAGCGAGTCGTTCGCGAGCACGTCGCCCCAGCCGCTCTGGCCGGTGCGGGTCAACGACAGCATCGCCGGCGTGATGCCGGCGGCGAGGCGGATCTCGTTGGCGCCCTCGAAGTCGACGAGGTGGTCCTTGCCGCTGTCCGAGCCGAACAGGTAGACGTCGTCGCCGGCACCGCCGAACAGCGCATCGTCGCCGGTTCCGCCGTCCAGCGTGTCGTTGCCCGCCAGGCCGCTCAGGTCGTCGTTGCCGGCGCCGCCGGTCAGCAGGTCGTTCGATTCGGCATAGCCGTACAGCAGGTCGTTGCCGACCCCGCCCACCAGCGAGCGCGCGCGCAGGTCGGCCGCCGTCCACACGATGCCGGGGCTGGATTCGAAACGCACCTGCTGCACCGGCGGGTTGCCGACCGCCGCCGCGCTGCCCTGGTTCAGCAGTTGCACCTGCCACAGCGTGTTGCCGGCCGCATCGGTGGCCAGCAGGAACAGGTCGTTGCCGTTGTGCCGCACCTGGACGCCGGCCGGGTCGACGCCGACGAGGATGACGGTGTCGCCGCCATCGGTGCCGGCGTCGACGCTGACAAGCGCGTTCAGTCCGCCGCCGGGCAGGATGCGGTAGGTATCGATGCCGCCGCCGCCCACCAGGCGGGTCGCGATGCCGGTGAGCGCGTTGCGTTCGCCGTCGTCCTCGAGCCAGTCGTTGCCGGCACCACCCTGGAGGTAATCGTTGCCGATGCCGCCGATCAGCGTGTCGTCGCCGTCGTCACCGTAGAGCGCATCGTCGTCGACGCCGCCTTCCAGCCGGTCGTTGCCGGCGCCGCCATTGAGCGCGTCGTTCTGCCCGTCGCCGAACAGCAGGTCGTCGCCGGCCTCGCCGTACACGGTGTCGTTGCCGCCGCCACCATGCACGGTGTCGTTGCCGGCACCGCTGATCACGGTGTCGCGGCCGTCGCGTGCGTCCATCGCGTCCGCGCCGGGGCCGGTGTAGATCAGGTCGTCGCCGTCGGTCGCCTGCTCGTTCCCGCTCGCGATCGGCAGCGTGTCCCAGGCCAGCAGGCTGCCGTCGGCAAAGCGGAAGCGGTCGATCCGGTTGCCGACGAACGCGTCGGTGACCGTCAGCACGTCGGCGGTGCCGACGATCCGGACCAGCAGGTCGTTGTTGCTGCGCACGAACTGCACGTCTGCGGGCAGCACGCCCGCGCTGAACTGCACCGTCTCGACGTCGGTTGCGCCACGCGATTCGGCGCTGACGCGGTCGGCGCCGGAGCCGCGGCCGAACACGTAGGTGTCGTTGCCGCCGGCGCCGGTGAAGACGTTGGCGAGGTGGGTACCCCGCATCTCCTCGTCGAGGAAGCTGCCGTCGATCTGCGTGCTGCCGGCCACGTTGATGCCATCGATCAGCACGCCCTTGGCCGCCAGCTCGGCAAAGCTGAGCTGCGTTCCATCGGCGAAGCGAACGATGTCGAACGAGGTCGACAGCGACTGCCAGTCGGTGCCGCTGAAAGCCAGCACCAGGTAGTCCCCGGCATCGCCGTACTCGAGCGTCAGGCGGACCACGCCATCGACCGTGCGACGTGCCAGGCGAACTGTTTCGGGCTCGATCGTCTCGTCGAGATCGATGACGTTCGCGCCGCGGGTCTCGACGGTCTGCAACCGCGAGGATCCCAGCACCCGGTCGATGCCGTCGCCCAGGCTCACGCCGATCGTGATGCCCCCCAGGTCGCCGCCCCAGTCGTAGGTGTCGTTGCCGCCTGCGCCCTGCATCCAGGTGTCGCCATGATCCGTGCGCAAGGAATCGCCCGCGCGCCCGCCGGCGAGCCCGCCACCGCCGATCGGTGCCACCAGCTGCAGCGGATCGATCATGGTGCTGCGCAGCAGCTCGGACAAGGTCTTGACCGAGCCGTCGGCCAGCTCGAAACGCGACACCGCGCCCTGCATGCCGTTCCTGATCAGCAGGAAGCGCTCTCCGATCTGCAGCACCAGGTCGTCGGGGTTCGAGCCCTTTCTCGTCGAGACCACAGCGCCCTCCTCGATCACCAGGCGGTTGCTGCCCTGGCTGTCGGCAATGAACTCGATGAAGTCGCCCGTCGGAAGATCGGACTCGCGGATGATGTAGGTGTCGTCGCCGGCACCGCCGTCGAGCACATCGAGCCCGGCACCGCCGTCCAGTTCGTCGTCGCCCGCGCCGCCGTAGAGTGCGTCATCACCGTCACCCCCGCGCAAGCGGTCGCGGCCATTGCCGCCGACCAGCGTGTCGTTGCCGAGCCCGCCGTCGAGATCGTCGTCACCGGTCAGCGTGGAAACGGCCGTGCTCGTCGTCTCGTCCTCGCCGGACAGCCAGTCGTTGCCATTGCCACCGCGCAGCGTGTCGTCATTGCCGCTGCCCAGCAGCACATCGTCGCCATCGCCACCGTCCAGCGTGTCGCTGCCATGCAGGTCGGACGGGAGCGCGCCGGTCTCCGCATCGCCGATCAGGCGGTCGCTGCCGGCCCCACCCAGCAATGAATCGCTGCGGCCGCCGCCATACAGCGTGTCGTTGCCGTCTTCGCCGTACAAGGTGTCGTCGCCGTGCGACGCGGCCACCGCATTCGCGAGCGTTCCGTCGCCCCACAGCACGTCGTTGTCGGCGCCGCCGTGCAGTTCATCGCGGGCGCCACCGCCGATCAGCAGGTCGGCACCGAGGCCCCCGCTCAGCAGGTCGTCGCCGCAGTACTCGGTCGCCAGGCCGTCGTGGTCGCCGTACAGCGTGTCGGCACCGGCATCGCCGAACAGCTGGTCGGAGCCGCCGCCGCCGACCACCTTGTCGTTGCCGTTGCCGCCGAACAGCAGGTCGTTGCCGTGACGCGCGGGATCGAGCCCGTTGCTGCCGAAGGATCGCTGCGTCAGCACATCGACCAGCGGATCGGTGGAATAGGCCGGGCCGTCGCCATATACCAGGTCGTTGTCGTCACCGCCGAAGACCCGGTCGTTGCCGGCACCGCCGGAAAGCGCATCGTTGCCGGCCTCGCCGAAGACCAAGTCATCACCACCACCGGCATTGACAACATCGTCGCCGGCACCGGCATGTACCGTGTCCTGCCCGCTGTGGCGCGCGGTGTTGAACTCGTCGAGGTAGGTGGGCGCGGCCGGGTTGTAGCCGAACCAGCCCGTCATGCTGTGCCCGGTCACCGCCATCGACGACGTGGCGCTGTTGTAGACATCGCCGGCGGCCGAGGTGACCGTGGTCCAGTTGCCGGCCGGCGGCGTCCAGTTCAGGTAGTTGGACTGCGAGAACCCGGTGAAGTCGATGTTGCCGAGCGGATCGACCGCCTCCATGCGCAGCCAGGTGGTCGTCTCGCCATTGCGCACGTTGGGGTCCTGGGCGCGCACCTGGTAGAGGTAGCCCATGTTGCCGTTGAACTGGCGGTAGTAGGTTCCGGCGCCCCAGTTGCTGCTGTTGTCGCCGACGCCATACGTGTCGGAGCTGAGGCGCGGCAGGCCCAGGTCGCCGTCGCTCAGGATGATGTCGGCACCGGCACCACCCACCAGCACATCGCCGCCCGCGCCGCCGAACAGGATGTCGTTGACGCCGCTGCCGACGACCGTGTCGTTGCCGCGGCCACCATCGAGCACATAACCTTCCTGCAGATGGGTCGGCGCGGCCGGAGTGCCGGCGATGGCCTCGGCAAGCGTCTGCTGGACGACGGCATAGATCTGGTCGTTGCCGTCGCGTCCGCGCGCCATCATCGTGACGTCTGCCGCCCAGGGGTTGTCGACCGAGCCCAGCCCGCCTTCGATCACGTCGTTGAAGTTGCCGCCTTCGACGAATCCGAGGTTGGCCAGCAGGCCGTTGCGCAGCGTGACCGGGCCGGTCAGTTGCGGGTGCGTCTCCGTCGGGTCGTAGCGGTAGCGCCGCATGCCGGCGTCGGTGCCCAGGTCGAGTTCCACACTGCCACCGGCAGGCGGCGCAGGCGTCGCAGCCACATCGCTCAACGTGATGCCGACATTCTTCTCGGGGCTCCAGTTGCGGATCGTGATGGGCTGGCTCACGCCGGCCAAGCGGATCGTCAACGTGTTGCCGAGCTCGGACGTCGTCAGCTCGTAGAGCACGCGGCCATCATCGGTGCGCCAGATGCCGTCGGCATACTTCTTCGCACCTTGGCCCTTCAGCTCCCCGAAGCCGACGACGTCGATGACGCCCTGGCCATCGCTGTCGGTGATCCAATCGCCGCCGGCGTCGCCCGAGAAACGGTAGCGGTCGAGGCCGACACCGCCATACAGATAGTCGGGGCCGGTGCCGCCGTCGAGGATGTCATTGCCTTCGCCGCCGATCAGGTAGTCCGAACCGGCGCCGCCCAGAAGGATGTCGGCCCCATTGCGGCCAATCAGCAGGTCGTTGCCTGCGCCGCCATCCAGGTTGTCAGCCTGGTCGCTGCCGAGAATCCCGTCCGCCGTCTCCGATGCGTTCCCCATCCAGCTGACGCTCGCAGCACCCGCCGCAACGTGCCAAGCTCTGATGGTCTTCGTCGCACCTTCCGCGATGTTGCCGGCGTCTTCGGCCAAACCCCAGATGACTTCCCCGACGTTCCTGAGGGAACGCTCGGAGGCCCGGGACATGTCGATGTTCAGCATCGGTCCGTCGATCGAGACGAGTTCGCTCGCGTAGGGCGTCTCCTTGTCATCCGCGATCCCCAGCAAGATTCGAAGCACTTCGTCGCGAACTGTCAGGCGCCCCTGCGACCACCCCAATTCGAAGACCTTTTGAAGGTCCTGCAGCAACGCCGGAGTGGCCTGGATGCCGGCCGGTGCAAACGCGAGCACCGTGAAGATGGTCTTTTGCGAATTGGTCAGGTCGTTGCCGAATCCGACCAACCAGGTCCCATTGAGGTGTCCGAGTTTGGAGGCCGCGGTCATCACTTGAGCTTGGAAGCTCTGGTATTCGGGACTGCCCACGTCGCCATAGATCGTCTTGGCCGACTCCAGCATCCTCCTCGCGAGCAAGTCCGAATCGGTGCTGAGATAGTCATCCCAAAGAATCTCGATACCCTTGCCTGCTGCATAACCGACCAACACGCTGACGCCGATGGCCGCGAGCGCACCAAGCGCAACGACACCAATCGGCCCGGTCCCTGCCATGCCGACGACAAACGCCCCGAGCGTCGCACCGGTCAGTTCCGTCGCCAGCATTCCCGCCATGACGCCCGTGGTCGTCCTCGCGACGTCGTTGGAGGTTCCCGTTCTCGCCATGTCGAAGATCTGCCATGCGCCGACTGCGAATCCGAATGCCTTCATCATGCCTTTGGCAAACGGCAGTACCGAATCCGGCCCGACACCGCCGCCTCGCTGGTATGCCATGCGCGTCCGCTCCAGCAGCTTCTGGGTCTTCTTCATTTCCCCGAGAAAGCGAAGATCTGCTGCCGTCTTGTCCGGCCACGACGCTGCGGCGGCGTTTGCCTTCTCAAACAGCTTCGTGATGGCGGTCATTTCCTTCAGCTTCTCGAGAACCTCGGCGGCACCCTGCTCGCGGAGGCCCCCCGAGCGCACGACGTCGCTCGAGAATCTCATGACGGAAGCGAAGGCACCCTCGACGGTCGTTGCGCCCATCCCGGCCCAATCTGAATCGGACGGATCCCTGAAAGCCGCCATCCAACGATCTGTGAAGTCACTCATCTGAACCCCCTGCTTGTGAATATCAATCGGTGTGGTGCGAGACGAAGGCGCATCGCGACGACACGGCGTCCCCATGAAGCGCTGATGCGACATGGAAGTGCCCGTACGGATTGATTGCTCGCGACTCGACGAGTCGAACACCCGAGGCGCCCATCCTGACCTCGGGCGGGCAACATGCGTGCGCACGCGACAAGGGCTGGCGCCCTTTCCTCCTCAATCTCATCTTCTTCTTGCTCCGTCCCTTTTGCGAACCAGTCTATCCGGGCCGCGGCACACTGCGCGACGCAGCATCGTCCCCATTCTTGGGGATGGACTCTTCGACAACGGTCCGCCAACGCGCCCTCATCCACCTCACAAGGACACCCGAATGGAACATCGCAGACTCGGCTCAAGCGGCTTCAAAGTCCCCGTCCTCAGCCTCGGCACCGGCACCTTCGGTGGTGGTGGCGAGTTCTTCGGCGCCTGGGGCAAGACCGATGCCGACGGCGCGCGCCGCCTGCTCGACATCTGCCTCGACGCCGGCCTGAACATGTTCGACAGCGCCGACATCTACTCCGCGGGCGCGGCCGAACAGGTGCTCGGCCAGGCCATCGCGGGCCGGCGCGACAAGGTGATCATTTCCACCAAGGGCACGTTCCGCCTCGGCGACGGTCCGAACGACGTCGGCTCGTCGCGCCACCACCTGCTCGACGCGGTGCACGCCTCGCTGAAGCGGCTCGGCACCGACTACATCGATCTCTACCAGCTGCACGGCTTCGACGCGCAGACGCCGGTCGAAGAGACGCTGCGCACGCTGGACGACCTGGTGCGCGCCGGCAAGATCCGCTACCTGGGCGTCTCCAACTTCTCGGGCTGGCACCTGATGAAGTCGCTGGCCGCGTCCGAACGGCTCGGCCTCTCGCGCTACGTCGCGCACCAGGCCTACTACTCGCTGATCGGCCGCGACTACGAATGGGAACTGATGCCGCTGGCGCTCGACCAGGGCGTCGGCGCCGTGGTCTGGAGCCCGCTCGGCTGGGGGCGTCTGACCGGCAAGATCCGCCGCGGCACCGGGCTGCCGGCGCAAAGCCGCCTGCACAAGACGGCCGAGTTCGGGCCGCCGGTGCCCGACGAACAGCTGTTCCGCGTGATGGACGCGATCGACGCCGTCGCGAAGGAAACCGGCAAGAGCGTGCCGCAGATCGCGCTGAACTGGCTGCTGCAGCGGCCCACGGTGGCCAACGTGATCATCGGCGCGCGCGACGAGGCCCAGCTGCGCGACAACCTGGGCGCGATCGGCTGGACGCTGAGCCCGGCGCACATGAAGCTGCTCGACGAGGCCAGCACGGTGACCCGACCGTACCCCTACTGGCACCAGCAGAGCTTCGAGCGCAACCCGTTGCCGGTGTGACGGTTCAGGCCGGCGCCGCGGCGCCGGCCTCGACGTCTTTGTCGGCCGGGCCGGTGCGCGCCGGGCCATCCCAGCGCGCCGGATCGGGCGACCACCCGAGCGCCTGCGGCTGCTGCATCAGCGCGGCCACCGTGCCGCCCAGCTCGATGCCCAGCACCTCGCGCGCTGCCTGCGCGCCGGCGTCGTCGTGGTTCACGGACAGCACGAAGCGCTCGAACAGCGGCCAGTCGCGCGACAGCTGCTGCACCAGGATGCGCGCGAGTTCGTATGACAGCAGGTTGCCGTCGTCGGGCCGGTGGAACGAGCGGCCGGACCAGAACTGCTGCGCCTCGGTTTCGCCCCAGAAGCGCTCGTGCATGGCCTGCAACTCGTGCGGCGTGTGGATCAGCCGCGGCGTGCCGGTCAGGCGGTGCTCGGTGTTGACGGCCAGGCCTTCGTCCAGCCAGGTCGGCAGGTGCAGGTGCGCGAGCGCGCTGTGCGTCATCTCGTGCGCGATCACCGGCTCGATCGCCGTCAGGTCGGCCCGCTTGACGATGAAGTGCGGGCAGCCGGCGTGCACGAACATGCCGCCGCTGAACGCGAAGACCTCGCCGTCGCCGGGTGGGTCCGGGTAGTAGCAGGCGACGTAGGCGTAGTAGTCCTCGTCGTGGTCCATCACCAGCACGATGCTGCGCTGCTGCGCGGCCAGGCCGGCCAATTGCCCGAGCACGCGCGCGACGCGTTCGCGCGTGCGGGCCACGTAGTCGGCGGTGGCCTGCACCACGCGGTTCTCCAGCGATGACAGCACCCAGGCCTGGCCGGTCTCGTGCAGGCGGAAATGATCGCCGAAGGCATCGCGCAGGTGCAACAGCCAGGCCCGCTGCGCCTGCTCGGTGGCGAGTTGCCGGGAGACCTCGTCGGCGATGCCGCTTGTCCAGGCACGGACCGCCCGCCAGTCCATGAACGGCAGGCCGTCGACGAGGCCCATGTGCTGCTGCAGCGAGAAGGTGGGGACCCCGGGCGCTTCGAGTTGCAGCGGCGAGGCCTCGGAGCGCGTGCCGGGCAGCGCCGGCTCTTCGGCCAGGGCCTGCGGCGCCTGCGCCGGCAAGTGGGTGCGCATGATCAGCGCGCCCATGAACGGCAGGATCCAGACGCCGGCGATCAGCCAGCCGCGGCGGCCGTCGAGCCCTTCGGTGCGCAGCACGCGCCGCGTCGCCCAGGCGTTGACCAGCACGAGCAGCGAGAGGACGATCAGGAATGTCATGGGGAGCGATTGGAACAGCCGAGCGATCCCGTTGGCAAACGCGAAACTGTTCTACTGCGACATCCGTCACCGAACGAGGATCCGGGCCATGGCTGTGCGATACAAGGGCGTGTTTCCGGTGGTGCCCACCACCTTCACCGACAGCGGCGAGCTCGACCTGGACAGCCAGAAGCGCTGCGTCGATTTCATGATCGATGCCGGCTCGACCGGGCTGTGCATCCTGGCCAACTTCTCCGAGCAGTTCGTCATCGCCGATGCCGAGCGCGAGCTGCTGACGAAGACCATCCTCGCGCACGTCGCCGGCCGCGTGCCGGTGATCGTGACCACCACGCACTTCAGCACCCGCTTGTGCATCGAGCGCAGCGTGCGCGCCCAGCAACTCGGCGCCGCGATGGTGATGGCGATGCCGCCGTACCACGGCGCGACGCTGCGCGTGCCGGAGGGCCAGTGGGTCGAGTTCTTCTCGCGCCTGTCCGATGCGCTGGCGATTCCGATCATGGTGCAGGACGCGCCGGTCAGCGGCACCACCTTGAGCGCCGCCACGCTGGCGCGGCTGGCGCGCGAGACCGCGAACGTGCGCTACTTCAAGATCGAAGTGCCGCAGGCCGCCGCCAAGCTGCGCGACCTGATCGCGCTGGGTGGCGATGCGATCGAGGGGCCGTGGGACGGCGAGGAGGCGATCACGCTGCTGGCCGACCTGGATGCGGGCGCCACCGGTGCGATGACCGGAGGCGGCTTCCCCGATGGCATCCGGCAGATCGTCGATGCGTATGCGGCGGGGGATCGCGAGGCCGCAGTCGCGGCCTATGCGCGCTGGCTGCCCTTGATCAACTTCGAGAACCGGCAGGGCGGCTTCCTGAGCGCGAAGGCCTTGATGAAGGAAGGTGGCGTGATCGCCTGCGATGCACCGCGGCACCCGTATCCGGCGATGCACCCGGCGACGCGGGCGGGCTTGCTCGACGCAGCGCGCAGGCTGGACCCACTGGTCCTCCGCTGGGCGTAACGCGGTCCCGGATTGCGCTTCGCTTCATCCGGGCTACAGGTCTACTGGTCATGTAGCCCGGATGCCAATCCGGGGATCGTCGTTCACTCCCGCCACATGCGCCCCGCCCAATCCGAGAAGGTCTTGAGCCGCTGAGCTTCCGCCCCGTGGTTGCGCGCCGACATCACGCTCCAGGTGATGTACTGCTC
>NZ_JBFUEB010000099.1:0-23027 GCF_056404395.1 Rhizobacter sp. P2_D12
ACTGCGGCTCGACCGCATCGTCTCGCAGGTACCGCCTGATGGTGTTGCGAGACAGGCCCGTGCGCCGGGCTATCTCTCGGATGGACAGTTGCTCGCGCAGTGCCCAGCGCCTGATGACACTCAGTGTCGCCACGTCAATCACTCCTTCGCTCCCTGCCACCAAAAGCAGCAGGTTAGGGTTCTTGCGTGGGTCAGTTTTGGATGGAAATCCTCGGGCTCAGTGGGTCAGTTCTGGATGGAAATCAACAGCCAGTGATTCTGCAGAGCAAGAGACTACTAAGCTGATTGGCATTGACCCCAGCCTTGGGCTCTCCCCGCCAGAACGCGGAGGGTTTGATGCGCGGGGTGATCATGGTTGCCATCCTGCCAGCTCAGCCGGTCAGGACGTGCGGGAGGTTTCGAGAAGTGCCCTATCGGGTTACTTGGAGTGGAGATCAATGAAGTTCGCAATTCGTTACTGTAATAGTTGACAGTACTGCCGGGGGGCTGAGGGAACTAAGCTCGCTTCGTTGTTGCCATATCACGCCACTACCCATTGCAAGGATGAAACATGTACGCACCAGTTAGCCACGATTCAAATTTGGTAGATGAATGCCCGATCTACGCGATGCAGAACCGCGATGGCAGGCAATTATTCGTCCGAATCAAGGGCGGCTTGACAGGCGAAAATACCCCTGTCGGACAGGTTGAGGCTGTCTTGAAAATCAAGGAATGCCCTCGTTGCAATAGGAAATTCCGCATGGATCTGGCGGCAGTAAAGACCATCTATGCGAAAGTGCCGGGAAACGGTTTTGAAGTCCTGCCGACCGTGGAGATGCATGATCGGGATGTGAAACTCATTGCAAGAATCAGGGCAGATTCTGCGCCGCGGATCAGGAACACCGAAGAAGACGAAGAGGCCGACAGTGGAAGCGACGACGAAGAATTCGTCCAGGATTCTCACCACTTCAACATGGACATGCGATTCCTCGATTCGAATCCGTATCGGCATGACCCGAGCCTCCAATCGAATGAAGACATCCACAGGTCATTCACCAGGCCTGTAGAACTGCAGATCGGCGGGAAAAAAACCTATTCAATACCCTTCAGGAAATCAAACAAGAGTCAAGAGCCAAAAGCCGATCCTGGCAAGGTCATGACACAGCACTACACCGGAAAGAACAGCAATCCTCATCTCGCACTGCTCCAAACGCGCAACGGGATTACCCGCGCATACCAGTTTGCCAGGTCTTACAGAACACAATTCGCCGATAGTCACAAATTCGAATGGTGCCACATCAAAGGAGAAGCACTTGGAGGAGAAACCGAGCGGTCGAATCTATTCTGCGGATCATTCGGTTGCAACACGTACATGCTCGTTTTAGAGAAGGCAGTGGGCTTGAGGGCGAATGCAGGACTGAAGGTGGTAGTGACTTTGCACTACGATCGCAAGCAAGTTGTCAATGCCCCAACGGGAACTCGCCTGGCCGCTCCGCAGGAGCGATTCAGCTCCAAGGCATTTCCTCTGTTTGTCGAGTACAGGATTGAAGACGCTAGCTTCCGACCCAAGGCGACTTTCTGGATAAATTCTCGAACATCCGGATTCAACCGCGATGACGCGGCAGCCGTTCAACGGACCCTGGACGCGGCTGGGGTGAAAATACACCATGGCATCTAGGCCCATTTGGACACTTCTCGAAACCTCCCACACGTCCCGAGCGGCTGAGGTGGCAGGATGGCAACCATGATCACCCCCGAATCTGCGCCAGATGTACGGACTCACACAATGAATTCCGACCCATTTGAGTGTCGACGTTCATGCCATGCACGCGACGTCTCGAAATCCAACCTCTCTAGCCACCATGGCCGCCATATTCGCCTTCAAATGCACATGCTGCGGTGAGATCCATGAAGGGTCTCCGAGCATCGGATATCAAATGCCTGATCAGTACGCTTGCCTTTCAGAAGAGCAGCGCGAGGCAATGGGGAAGATCAACAGCGACTTCTGCACCATCACTCACGCAGGAGGTACCGATCATTTCATTCGCGCCATTCTGGAAGTTCCGATTCACGGCGTCGAGGAGCCGTTCCTTTGGGGAGTCTGGGTGTCTCTGAGCGAGAAGAGTTTTACTCGCTACGTCGAAACATACGAGTCACCAGGCGAGGGTGATGGGTTCTTCGGCTGGGTCTGCAACTCGATTCCGGCCTATCCATACGAAGGTTCACGTGCGGCTGATGTTGTCGTCCAGCTTGACGGCCAGCGCCCAAAGGTGGTRCTACATAGGGGCGATCCAGAAGACGACCCATTGGTGATCGATCAAGTCCATGGCATTTCCGCGTCGCGTGCTCAGCAGATCGCGGAGCGGGCGCTCCATAAAGCTTAACCATTCGCTCCGTCGGACGGCCATTGGCCGGCGTTAGCTCAAACGTTGAGCGACAGCTTTCGGAGGAGCTACTGGGCATAGTCGACCGACCGCAACGGGTCGATATGAGGCAGTCGCCTCCGAAGTCTGAACGTATGACCGCGAATCGTCGAAAGGCTTGCCTCATAGGTCAATCTTGGCGCAATTGCTGCGGAGTCACCGTCCGACGCCATGGGATTTGGGCGGCACCTTGGCCTACACGACGGCATCTCGGTGGCGCTGCGATCTGCGGCGGCCTCGCTGACGCAGAAGTATCACCTCCGCGCGCATTCTGGGGGCTTCCCATTTCGACTCGTGCGAACCTATGTCAAATCAACGGAACATCGGCTACAGAGGGTGTGCGGTCACTGCGCGCTGGACGGAGGTTGCACCCCCGGCAAACTGGTCTGAGCTTGAACCTCTGCAGCGTGCATGGTACCGGCGGTTCACGGCCAGCTTCTCAGTGGCGGCGGATACGGTGTGCGATGAATCATGGCAGCAATTCCCTGCGACTGAGTTCGACTCCGCAGCCGATGCGATGGAGAACGCGATGACCAAGGCCTGTCAAATGATCGACGCAAAGCTGGCTGAGCAATGGAGGAACACCTCGCGCTCGAGGGAAGGGCCTGTGCGTGAGTGATACGAAATCGATAGCTGATCAACAACTACCCATGAAGGCAACCCATTGGCTCGCGAGAGAAGATTGAGCAACCTCCGTCAACCATCCATTGATAYGTTGCCGACAGCGCCGCTCATCGGTCATCCGACGACGCCGACAAGCCATGGCGTGGTTGCCAGGGGCTGACTCTCTCGTTGGTCCCGCCGATGTAGTCGCCAATCCCGTCGTCCAGCTGATCTTGCAACCGATCGGAGGCCCCCCAACTAAATGCACGGTTCATGCGCTCCTCGGGCCACCAACCCGTTTCTCGAAACTGTCGGGCGGAGCGATCACGCGCCATGCTTTCTGCGAAGACACCATGTGGCCCTGGACACGCGGGGCCAGGCCCAGGGGGTAGTCAGTCTCATGTTCGACATCGAGCAGGTTGGTCGTAGCATCCGTCGCTCGGCGAATGCATCGGCACGCTCCCCATGAAAAGGACACCGGTGCCGGGCGCTGCGCGCAAGGCACAGATGCCACGCTACGGGCCGACCATCGCCATCTTCGTCGCGATGACCCTCTTGCAAGCGTCGGTGGCGGCATTCAGCATCCAGATGCTTTCGACGGTTCGAGCCTACATCACGGGGGAGAGCCTCTACTCCAAGGGGCAAAGGGACGCGCAGCTCTACCTCCTGGACTATGCAGAAGGGCACCGCGAGGCGGACTACCAGCACTTCATGTCGGCGCTTGCGAACTCGCTTGGCGATCGCGCCGCACGCGAGGCGCTCCAACAAGCAGAGCCGGACATCGCCGCCGCGAGGCGTGGATTTCTGAAGGGCGGCAATCACCCGGACGATATCGACGGCCTCATCCGCATGTTTCGCTTGTTCCAGCACGTTTCCTTCATATCCACTCCCATCGCCACCTGGACGGAGGGCGATCGGACGATCGAAGAGATGCGCGGCTTGGTCGAACGTGCGCGGCAGCGAATCCTCGCAGGCGACCCCCAATCCGCAGAGGTCGACGAGATGCGCCGCAGGACCCCTGAGCTGAACGAGCGGCTCACTCGGCTCACAAGCGCGTTCTCGCTCCAACTGGGTGAAGCTTCCAGAACAACCCAAAAGCTGCTGTTGGGCCTCAATGCCTTCATCGCCCTCTTGCTGATTGTCTCCGGTCTCGTCTTCATCCGCCGCAGCGCCCGTCTCCAGGCAGCGGCCGAACTCCGCATGGAGCGACTGATCGATGCGGTGACCGACGGCGTCGTGACGGTGGACGAGCAGCGGACGGTGGTCCTCTTCAATCGTGCGGCGGAAAGACTCTTCAGCGTAGGCGCCGCCGAGGCGTTGGGGACATCGGTCGACAGGTTCGTGAGGTTGCCGGACGGGGCAGCCGTCCCCCTGGTGCCGACGACCTCCGAGTCCCTTCTGGAAGTCGAGGGAGCGCGTGAGGATGGCGCCGGGTTCCCGGCCGAGGCGTCACTCTCGCGACTGCAAACCGAGCGTTCAACGCTGACGACGATCGTATTGCGAGACGTGACGTCGAGGCGGTCAGCAGACATCGAGAGACGCGCTCGCGAAACATCGGAGGCCTCCAACCGAGCGAAGACCGAGTTCCTCTCGCGCATGAGCCACGAGTTGCGCACACCGTTGAACGCGGTCATCGGTTTCTCCAAGTTGCTCCGGATGGACGCCTCCAGGCCGCTTTCCGTCGGCCAGCTCGAACAGGTTCAGTACATCGAAAATTCCGGCGCCCACCTTCTCGCGCTCGTCAACGATGTGCTCGATCTGTCGCGAATCGAGTCCGGAGGGATGGCGGTCTCGACGGAGGCGGTGCGACTGCTTCAGGTGGTCGAGGAAGCCACCACGATGGTGTCGCCTCTGGTGACGGCAGCCGGCATCGAAATCTTCCTGTCCGCTGCAGTCGTCTGCGAGCACATCGATGCCGAGGCAGGCATCCTGGCAGCAGCGCGCGCGAAGGACATCGAAGTCAAGGCGGATCCGGTTCGCCTGCGGCAGGTGCTCGTCAATCTGCTGACCAACGCCGTCAAATACAACAAGCCGGGTGGTCGCGTCACGCTGACCTGGGAGGTTTGCGGCGCCGACTGCGTCGTGAGGATCATCGACACAGGGTGCGGGATCGCTGTCGACCGGCTCGCAAGCCTTTTCGAACCTTTCAACCGCCTGGGGGCTGAATCGTCCACGGTGGAGGGGACCGGTATCGGGCTCGTTCTGTCGAGGCAACTCACCGAGATGATGGGAGGCACGCTCGTCATCAGCAGCGTCTATGGCGAAGGGACGTGTGCGACCTTGTCCCTGCCGCTGTCAGATCCGCCGATCATCAGTGCGGATCCCCCGCGGAGCCACAGAATCCCTGGCATCAACGGGTGCTCCCTGAGGGTGCTCTACGCAGAAGACAACGAGGTGAACGCTGAGTTGGTACGCCAGATCGTCACATTGCGGCGCGGCGTGTCGCTTCGCGTCGCGACCAATGGTAAGCATGCGCTGGAGATGGCACGGCTCGACGCCCCGGATCTGATGCTCATCGACATGAACCTTGGCGACATGACGGGAATCCAGCTCGCCAAGGAACTGCAGCGGGATCGGTCCACTCGAGATATTCCCCTGGTCGCACTTTCGGCCGACGCGCTTCCGGAGCAGATCAGGACCGCGCTGGGCTGCGGGTTCGAGAGCTATATGACAAAGCCAATCGTCTTCGAAGAATTGCTCGCGATGCTGGACAAGCACAGCCAGGAAGCCTACGCATAGAGGCCACTCGCGGCCGGGGAGGGCCGTTGGCGCCAGCGTGACCAGGCGGGCCATGTCATCGTGCGACACACCCTGGGCTGTCGACCAGGTTACAGGCACGGTTCATGCACCAACCTGCAACACAACTGCAGGGGATGCCATGTCAACCGAGTTTCGTCGAACAGGTAACTTGAAGAACATGGGCAGCTATCCGGTCTGGCTGCAATGCGTCGTTCATGAAACGACCCCGCACAAGCGTCGCGTGGTCGAGCACGAACTCTTCGCTCTGATGAGGGAAGCCAAATTGCCGCTGCCAGCGATGCGCCGCTTCCTGGTGGGCATCTGGCCAACCATCGAGCAATTCCCCAGGTTCATGGCAATGAATCTGAAAAAGGTGGGTTATGGCGACAGCGTGGGCGAGGACATGGCGCGGCGCTACCTGATTCAGAACATCCGCGTCGAACAGAAGCACTCCGAGCACTGGGCCACCTGGGCGGGCGCAACCGGCTTGACGCTCGACGACCTGCGAGCCGGGGAGGATGCAGAGGAACTCGAGGCCCTCGCTCACTGGTGCTGGTATGTCTGCGACAAGGCGAGTCTTGCGGTCGCGATGGCCGCGACGAACTATGCAGTCGAAGGCGCGACGGGCGAGTGGTCATGCGTGGTTTGCTCGAAGGACACCTACTCGAAATCGCTGCCGGACGACATTCGCGTTCCAGCGATGCGATGGCTGAAGGTCCATGCCGAGTACGACGACACGCATCCTTGGGAGGCGCTTGACATTGTTGCGACGTTGCTCGGCCACGCGCCATCGAGTGCGGATGTGGCCGCCGTGCGGCGTGCGATCCGGTCGAGCTACCGCTACATGGAGATGTCGCTCGACAGTGCGATGATGGCGGCGATGCACGGCGGTTTCGACGAAACGGCTTCCAACGCATCGACATTGGGCGCCTTCGACGCACTCGATGCCGCGTAGAAGGAAATCGGCACCAATCGGCGCGATAGGGCTTTCGCGCCAGGCTACGGGTGCGTGCCGCCCAGCTCTTGCACCGTTGCGAGCGCGGGCGAGAGTCGATCGGACTCCCTTGCTGCGACGGCGTGGCACTCGCAGGTGCGCCGCTCCAGCCCGGGCCGGTCGAGCACGGTGATGCGCCCGCGCGCATAGCGAATCAGCCCGGCCTCGGTGACGCCTTCGCGGCGCACGCCCAGCATGTTGGCGATCAGCTCCTGCGTGTAGCGCAGCAGCAGGTTGCGGCGTAGCACGGTCTTGAGACCTTCATCCCTGGGGTGATGTCCTGTGCAGGCCGAGATCCACGCTCAAGAAGAAAGCCGCAGATCCCTTGGCACGAGAGTTCGCTGTCGCACAGACAGCGCCGCCTTGCAAGGCCACAAGGGGGAGTCCGATGCAAGACGCTCAACGCGGCCATCCCGCAGGGAATTCACCATGAATCTGTTCTTCCGCCTCATTACTTCGCGGACCGCCTTGGCCTTCGCTCTGCTGCCTGCCTTTGTCGGCGGGTGCGGTGGGGGTGGTCTTGATCCCATCCTCGGCTCACCAAGCGTGGGCATCGTTCCGTTGACGGACAGCTCACGACCCACCGTCGTCCTGACAGCGCCCGCGCCGGGCGCAACGACGGTGTTCACCAACACCAAGATCACAGCGACCTTCAGCGAAGCCATGGCACCGGGGACGGTCAGCGACACGAGTGTCGTGTTGACGAACACCACGCTGGGCTCGGCCGTGGCCGGAAGCGTGAGCTACTCGGTGGCGGCGAAGACGGCCACCTTCACACCCGCAGCCGGCGTGCTCGCCGCGAACAGCGTGTTCACCGCCACCATCACCGCGCAGGCCACCGACTTGGTCGGCAACGCGCTGGCGGGCAACCAGGCGGTTCTGCCGGCGGCCGGCAATCACAGTTGGACCTTCACGACCGGTGCCAGCGGCGACCTGCTGGCACCGACCGTGACGAACGTCAGCCCACCCAATGCGAGCACCGGCGTTTGCCTGACGAAGTCGGCCAACGCCACGTTCAGCGAACCGATGGACGCTGCGACCATCGACGCGACGACCTTCCTCGTGAGCGACGGCGGCACGGCGGTTCCGGGTACCGTGAGCTACGCGCCAGCGAGCATGGTGGCGACCTTCGTGCCCACCAACGCGGCGGGCTTCGCCCCCGGCCGGCCGTTCGTCGTCACGATCAAGTCCGGTGCCAGCGGTGTCAAGGACCTCGCCGGCAATCCGCTGGCGACCGACCAGGTCTGGACCTTCTCGACCGGGACGCAGGCGTGCGTCGCCGCGGTCAACCTGCGCTCCGTCGCGTCGTTCGGTGCCTTCGGCGGTGGCGCTGGCGTCACCAACCAGGGCATCAACACGGTCGTGGGCGGCAACCTCGGAACCACTGCGGCCTGTACGCTCGTGACCGGCTTCCATGACGCGGCGAATGTCTACACGCAGACGCCGCTCAACATCGGCGCCGTCAACGGCAGCATCAACTGCGCTCCGCCGGCGCCGGGTACCGCGTCGTCGATCGCGATTGCAACCCAGGCGCGCGCCGATGCGCAGACCGCCTACAACGACCTCGCCGCGCTGCCCCCCGGAGGCGACCCTGGGGCCGGCCAGCTTGGCGGCTTGGTGCTGCCCCCGGCCGTCTACACCGCCGCCGGCGGGACCTTCTCGGTCACGACCGGCGACCTGACGCTGGACGCGCAGGGCGACGCCAACGCAGTCTGGGTGTTCCAGAGCGCGTCGGCACTGACCGTGGGCCTCGGCGCCACGCCGCGTCGCGTGTTGCTGATCAACGGCGCTCAGGCCGGCAACGTCTACTGGCAGGTCGGCAGTGCCGCACGCATCGAGGACGGCAGCTCGATGGTGGGGACGATCATCGCGCCGGCTGGCGTGACGATCTCGACTGCCGGGCAGACCATTCAGACGACCCTCACGGGACGCGCCATCGGGCTCACCGCCTCGGTGACCATGGTCAACACCACGATCGTCGCGCCATGAACGCGTTCACGATCACACGCCAACGCGGGACTTCTCGGAAGAGCAAGATGAACAACACCCATGCACTGCGCCGAACCTGCTTGTTCGGAATCGGGTCGCTGATGAGCGTCGTCGCGGCGCCGACCTGGGCACAGGAAGGGGGCTACTTCTACGGTGGCGTCTCACTGGGCCAGTCCCGCGCGAAGATTGACGAAGACCGGATCACGTCGACCCTGTCGGGCGTTGGTCTGACCACGACCTCGATGACGCGCGACGAACACGATACAGCCTACAAGTTGTTCGGGGGCTACCAGCTCAATCGAAACTTCGCGATCGAGGGCGGGTACTTCGACCTCGGCAAGTTCGGATTCTCATCCACCACTGTGCCGGCCGGCACCTTGAACGGGCAGATCAGGCTGAGGGGCGTGAACGTCGACCTCGTGGGCACGCTGCCGCTCACGGGCGGGCTGTCGGCCATCGGGCGGGTCGGCGCGCAGTACGCCCAGGCACGCGACACGTTCAGCGGGACTGGCGCGGTCAGCGTTCAGGACCCGAACCCCGGCAAGCGCGCTGCGAACTACAAGTTCGGCGCCGGTCTGCAGTATGAAATCAGCCCGTCGTTCCTTGTGCGTGCCGAAGCCGAGCGCTACCGCATCAACGACGCGGTCGGCAACCATGGTGACGTGAATCTCTTCTCTGTGAGCCTGGTCGTGCCGTTCGGCCGCGCGCCCGCAGCGGCACCGCGGGCGATGGCGACCCCGGCCTATGTCGAGCCGGCGCCGGCGCCGGCACCTGCGCCGGTCGTCGCGGTGGCCGCGCCGATCGCGCCCGTCGTCGTCGTACCAGCGCCGCGACGCGTGAGTTTTGCAGCGGATTCGCTGTTCGCCTTCGACCACTCGGACGTGAAGCCCGAAGGCCGACATGCCTTGGACAGCTTGGCGAAAGAACTGGTCGGTACGCAGTACACCGTGATCACCGTCGAAGGCCACACCGATCGGCTCGGCTCGAGTGCTTACAACCAGAAGCTGTCGTCGCGCCGTGCGGAGTCGGTCAAGACCTACTTGGTCAACTCGGTCGGCATCGATGCGTCCAAGGTCTCGGCGGTCGGCAAGGGGGAATCAACACCTGTCAGCAATCCATCCGAGTGCCGCGGCACGGCACCCAGCGCCAAGCTGATCGCCTGCCTGCAGGCCGATCGTCGCGTCGAGGTCGAGGTAACCGGGACGCGCTGAGCGCTACGTTCTGGGGCTTTCGGCCCTTTCCTGGTGGGCAGCGTCTTCATTGTCGGGTTCCCGAACTCGACGGTCGAACGTCGGAGAAACACTCGCGAGGCCGCGGCGGCAAGTCACCAACGTGCTGTGCACCGCCACGACCAGATCACCTTTGATGCAGCAACCCATGCAGAAACTTGCCGCTCGCTGCTGCCTCTTCGATAGTGGGATGCGTGTGTCCCCGGCCCGGTCGTGTTGCAAGAAGCCCTGGAGACGCAACGCTCCAGGGCTTTTTTTGTTGTACCGCGCCACCCGTGTGGCAGCGAAGCCGACGCTCTACACTGGCCCCGCGTCGACACTGAGTGTTTCGTGCAATGAAACTCATTCGGCCGGGATACGGGAACCGCCGGGCGGCGTGGCTGCCCGGGGCTTGCGTGTGCCTGTTCGCCGCCACGGCCGGCAAGGCCTTGGCCCAAGGCACCGACGACGCAGCCGGGCTGCACCCTCGATGGCTGTGGATCGGCCTGCTCGCCGGCGTGCTCCTGCTGGCCGGCGCCGCCGTCGTGCTGCAGCGCCTGCGCCTCGCCCATCGCCGGCTGGCGGCGCGCATTGCCGAACTCGAACGCAGCCGCAACGCCTTGCAAGCCATCATCGAGAACGTGCCGGCCGCCATCTACGTGAAAGACCTCGAAGGCCGCTACCTGCGCCACAACGCGCTGCTCGCGAGCGTCCTCGGCCATGCGGGCGAGTCGCTGGTCGGCAAGTGCGACAGCGACCTGCTCGACCGCGCCAACGCCGAGCGCATGGCGGGCGAGGACCGGCGCGTCGCCTCCCAGGGCCAGGTGCTTCGCGCCGAACACCGCATGCCCGGCGCGAACGGCGAGATGCGCACCTTCCAGACCCATGTCTTCCCCTTGCAGGACAGCAGCGGCAGGCCTGACGCCATCGGCGGCATCTCGCTCGACATCACCGACCTGAAGCGGGCCCAGCACGCGGCCGAGTCCGCCACGCGCGCGAAGAGCGAGTTCCTGGCCAACATGAGCCACGAGATCCGCACGCCGATGAACGCCATCCTCGGCATGTCCTACCTGGCGCTGCAAAGCGGCCTCGACCCGCAGCAATCCAACTACGTCMAGAAGGTGCACGCGTCGGCCGAATCGCTGCTGGGCATCATCAACGACATCCTCGACTTCTCGAAGGTCGAGGCCGGCAAGCTGGACCTGGAGGTGATCCCGTTCAGCCTCGGCGACGTGATGGACAACCTGGCCAACACCGTCGGCCTGCGGGCCCAGGAAAAACGCCTGGAACTGCTGTTCGTCGAACCGCCCGGCTTGCCGGCCGCGCTGATGGGCGACCCCTCCCGCCTCGGCCAGGTGCTGCTCAACCTCGGCAACAACGCCGTCAAGTTCACCGAGCGCGGCGAAGTGCTGGTGTCCATCGCGGTGGTCGATCGCGACAGCAGCTCGGTGCAACTGCGCTTCGAGGTGCGCGACACCGGCATCGGCATGACGGCCGAGCAGCAGCACCGCCTGTTCGAGCCGTTCTCGCAGGCGGATGCCGCCACCACGCGCCGCTACGGCGGCACCGGCCTGGGGCTGGCGATCAGCCGGCACCTGGTGCGGCTGATGGGCGGCGAGATCGCGGTCGACAGCGAGCCGGGCCGCGGCAGCCGGTTCCAGTTCAGCCTGCGCCTGGGCCTGCAGCCCGAGCCGCACGCGCCGGCGCCCGTGCTGCGCCACGAAGGCCTGCGCGGCGCCCGCGTGCTGATCGTGGACGACAACGCAGCCGCACGCGAGGTGCTGGCCGGCATGGCCGCTGCGCTGGGCCTGCAGGCCGATACCGCGGCCGACGGCGCCGACGCCCTGCGCAAGGTCGCGCTCGCCGACGAGCACCACGAGCCGTACCGCCTGCTGTTGCTCGACTGGCAGATGCCCGGGATGGACGGCATGGAGTGCGCGCGCCGGCTCGCCGCGCGCGCCACGCGACATCCGACGCCCACCGTGCTGATGCTGACGGCCTTTTGCCGCGACGAAGTCCAGCGGCGCCTGGATCAGCAGCACCTGGCCGTCGGGGCCTTGCTGACCAAGCCGATCACGCCGTCGACGCTGTTCGACGCCTGCATCGCGGCGCTGGACCTCGAATCGTTCCGCCCGACGCGCACCGGCCACCGTGAAGCGGCGCTGCAGCGGCACCGCACGAGCCTGAACGGCGCGCGCGTGCTGCTGGTGGAAGACAACGCCATCAACCGCGAGCTTGCCGTCGACCTGCTGAGCCGGGCCGGCCTCGTCGTCAGCGTCGCGTGCGATGGCCAGGAGGCGCTCGACATCCTGGCCCGCCAGGGCTTCGACTGCGTGCTGATGGATTGCCAGATGCCGGTGATGGACGGCTATACCGCGACCCGGATGCTGCGTCAGCAGCCGCACCTGAAGGACGTGCCGGTCATCGCGATGACCGCCAACGCGATGGTCGGGGACCGGGAGAAGGTGCTGGCGGCGGGCATGAACGACCACATCGCCAAGCCGATCAAGGTCGACGAGGCCTTTGCGACGATTGCACGCTGGGCACGCCCCGAAATGCGGGGCCCTGGCCCCTGAAGCAGTCCGGATGCGCCCGGCGGATCGCCGAGATCGCCCCGTCAGGGATACTCTTTCGGATGCTTGCTCGTGCTCAGGCGGGTGAAGTCCGCGCTGTCGGGATTGAGTTGCTGGTACAAGGTGAAGCTCCCGCTTCTTCTGGCGCCGTCATGCGACAAACCGTTGCTCCACAGGGTGGCGGTGACCTTGCCTCCAACTTCTCCCACGAAGACTCGCACTTCCGAGCCCGTGTCGTCAGGGCGGCCTTGGCGCCAGGTTTCCCCGCGTGGTGACGGCAATTTGTCCAAGACGGCGGGTTGAATCACACCATGATCTCCGAAAGCCGTAGACGCCCGCGAGCGGGGCTGCAGCCTGGATGCGACTTCCGTACAGTGATCGCGCATCTTCTCCCGTGCACGTTGCCATTCGTCGGCAGGCGTTGGCAAAGACGTTGGCTTGATCTTTCTTTGCTTGCTGCAGGTGACCGAACTTGGGCCTCCCTGCAGGCCGAGAGTCGAGGAGAAGCTCATGGCAAATGCCTCGTCGTCTTCGAGGTCGACGCCGTCCCCTGCCTCGTCGTAGACAGGCTCCTTTCCGCGCGACTTGCGCGTGCTCGAACTTGAACCGCGCTTGTGCTGCGACGCATTCCTGGCCTCTGCTGCCTGTTCGCGAAGCATCCTCGCGATGTCGTCAACCATCTCTGCCAGCGTGTCGCGCGTTGTCAGGCCGTTCCCGTAGGTGACGGGTTGCGTGTCGAGAGCGTCGATGAATTGCTTCCACTCACGTTGCTCTATGGCGCGCTCCCTCTTGGAATCGCCGTACTTCTTGAGTTGGGCGAACGTCGTCTTTGCGCTCGCGTGCAGCACCGTGATCTCGTTGCGCAACTCATTGTCGCTCTCGACCTGCGCGCAACACATCCAGCCCCACAGGGAGAAGAGCCCGTAATCCCAGCTTGAGTCGAAGCGGACTGGCATGGCGGTTTGAGCGTAGTCGTGGCAACGCATCTTCGTGCGCAGCCATCGGAATGACAAGCAGCTCAGCCGCGATTCATCATCTGCATTGGGGATGGCAGAAGTGCCTCCCACAGTCGCTGCGTTCTGCCAAGAGGGCGCCGGCTTCGCGGGCCGCAGCCCGCGGTCCTGGATCAGCGCGGCGCCGATGCGGCCGCTGCCGACGTGAGCAGGCGCCGCAGCTCCCGCAGCCTGGCCTTGATGCGCCGCTCGTTGACCGGCCCGGTGCGCAGCAGCAGGCGCTGGCCGGCGGCCAGCGATTGCAGCGCCGGGTCGTTGAACTCGTACAGCACCCAGGGCCGCGTCGGCTGCACCGGGCTGTTGACCGTGGGCAGGTGCACGCCGATCGGCTCGTTCAGGTCGGGCGTGACGAGCAGCTGGTCGATCACCGCGACCAGCCGGTCGTTGAAGTACTTGCCCGGGTATCCCAGGTCCTCGTAGGCCTGCTGGAACTGCGGGTAGAAGGCCGCGTAGAGCGCGACGGCCTGGCGCAGGTCCACCGACTCCAGCAGCAGCACGTACGGTGTGTAGCGCTGGCCGTTGTCGGCGGCCAGGGTCTCGCTGCTTCCCCGGCGCTCGACCGTGAAGCGCCCTGCGGCCGGAGAAAGCGGCCACAGGCGCGCAGACGCCTGCTCGCGCCCCAGCCCATCCACCGTCGCGGCCACCCGCTTCGGCAGGTCGTCCATCTGGAACAGCGCCAGCACCGCCTGGCGGCCGAACAGCGCCGTCACGGCCGACGGCAGGTCGGCCGGGGCCGCTGCTTGATCGGCGGCCTGCAGGTTCTCGATCGGATGCAGGATGCCCGAGCTCGCCATGGGCGGGGCGGCGGCCACCTGGGCCGGCGCAGGTTCCGGCCGAGCCTGCGATGACGGGGCGACGGCCACCGGGCGCGTCCACCAGAACCCGGCCCCGGCGGCGACGAGGACCAGGGCGGCGAGGGCGAGAACGATCTTGGTGCCGGGCTTCATGAGGATGTGCGTTCGAACTCCATCAGCCAGTTGGTCTCCCAGGTCTTGCCGCCGTCGGACGACTGGGCCTGTTCCCAGTGGGCCGATTTCGGCGTGATGTTCGACCAGATGAAGCGCACGTGCAGGGTCTTGCCGTCGGCCACGTACTCGGACAGGAAGGTGCCGACCCCGTTCTCGAACCGGCCCTTGACCGGCGGGTCGAGCGTGCCGTGCGGCGCGCGGCTGTCCACCCACCAGATCGCCCACTGGCCCGTCGCCGCGTCGTACGCGCGCAGCGCGATGCCGTAGGTCACGCCGGCGGGCCGGGCGAAGGTGTGCTCCTCGACGTTGGCCGATCCGTCGATCAGCTCGCGGTTGCGGCAGGTGCCGTCGAACTCGATCCACTCGCCCGACGGCCGCTTCACGCGGTGGTGCACGCGCCATTCGCCGCGCTGGAAATCGAAGTCGCGGGCGCCTCGCGCAGCCGGTGCTTGCGGCTGCGCCATCGCGACCGGCGCGAGCGCGGCCACGAGCGCTGCGATGCTCAGCCGGCGTCCTTCCAGAAGGTTTCTCACGTCCTCACTCCTTGGCGACCAGCGCCGCGATGAACAAGGCCGACGCCAGCAGCGCTGCGCCGCGGCCAGCACCAGTTTGCCGCTCCACGACGCCCACCGCAAGAAGGCGCAGGCGGCCAGCGGCCGGCACAGCAGCGCCGTGCCGGCGAAGACCACTGGGGCTCCTCGTGTCGAATGTGATGTTTGCTCATGTCAAGGACATGACAGATACTCACATTCGGAAGTCAAGCCGTTTTCGAGAAAGAGCCGCCATGGGTGCCACCCGCACGTCGACCGCCGCCCGCCGCCAGCCGGTGCAGCAGCGCAGCCAGGAGCGCCTGGGCCGCATCCTCTCGGTGGCCGAGGGCCTGATCGCGCAGCACGGCAGCGAGCCGCTGAAGATGAGCGAGATCGCCGCGCTGGCCGGCATCTCGATCGGATCGCTGTACCAGTACTTCCCGGACAAGCGGTCGATCCTGCGCACGCTGGCCGAGCAGTACGCGGCCGACAGCCGCCGCTGCATCGACGAGGCCCTGGCCACCGCGCACGACGCGGCGAGCCTGGCCGCGGCCTTCTCGTCGCTGGTCGACCAGTACCACGCGATCTTCCTCGACAACCCGGTGCGGCGCGACATCATCTCCGGCATGCGCGCCGACCGCGAACTGATGGCGATCGAGCTCGCCGAGAGCAAGGCCTGCGGCGTGTTCCTCGCGGCCGCCATCCAGCGCGCCCACCCGAAGGCCGACGCAAAGCGGGTCGGGGCGTTGGCTTTCCTGGTCTGGCAGCTGGGCGAAGAGACGATGCGCCTGGCGCTGGCGCACAAGCGCAGCGAGGGGGCCTTGCTGGTCGAGGCCTACAAGCGCATGAGCCTGCAGGCGATGGCCCGGCCCTGAGCCGGCGTCAGCCGTAGGCGGCCAGGAACACCGCCACCGCCCGCTCCACCATCAGCTTGATCTGCTGGCGCGTGGGCGACGTGCTCGCGCCCAGCAGTATGCGGTGCAGCAGCTCGGCCGACAGCAGGCCCGACAGGTGCTGGGCCACCACCGTCGGGTCGGCCTGCTTCAGCCGGCCGCCGGCCATCTCGGCCTGCAGGAAGGCGGCGACGGTGTCTTCGCCGCGCTTCGGCCCCAGCTCGAAGAAGTCGCGGCCGATGTCGGACTGCCCGGCCTGCGACAACACCATGCGGTACGTGCCCACGGCCTCCGGCGTGCAGATGAAGGTCACGAACTTCTCGCCGAAGCGGCGCAGCACGCGGGTCAGGTCGTCGCTGCCGACCACCAGTTCGTCGTACGCAGGGCCCAGGTGGCGCATCGCGGTGTAGTTGGCGACTTCCAGGAACAGCTGCTGCTTCGACGGGAAGTAGCCGTACAGCGTGACCTTCGAGCCGCCCATGCGCGCCGCGATCTCGTCCATCGACGTGCGGTCGTAGCCCATTTCCTGGAACACCTGCGACGCGATCTCCAGGATCGACTCGCGCTTTGCCTCTGTCTTGACTCGCATGTCAACGCCTTTATTTGAACTTGCCAGTTCATTTTTGCTTGACACCAATGGTACGTCAAAGCTTATACTGAACTTGTGAGTATGTTTATAGAGGAGTTCATCCCATGTCTTCGAAACCCTTCCTGAGCGGCGGCACCGCGTTGCTGGCCCTGGTGTCGGCACTGCTCGCGGCGTGCGGAGACCCGCCGCACGGCCCGCCGTCCGGTCCGTCGGGCCCGCCGCAGGTCGGCGTGCTGGTCGTGCAGCCGCAGCGCCTGGCGCTCGGCACCGAGCTGCCGGGCCGCACCGTGCCGTACCAGATCGCCGAGGTGCGCCCGCAGGTGACCGGCCTGATCCAGGCGCGCAGCTTCCAGGAAGGCAGCCTCGTGAAGGCCGGCCAGCCGCTGTACCAGATCGACGCGGCCAGCTACCAGGCCAGCGTCGACAGCGCGCGCGCCACGCTGGCCAAGAGCGAGGCCAACCTGCGCTCGACGCGCCTGAAGTCGCAGCGCTACAGCGAACTGGTGGCGATCAAGGCCGTCAGCCAGCAGGACCAGGACGACGCCTCGGCCGCGCTGCAGCAGGGCGAGGCCGACGTGGCCGCCGCCAAGGCCGCACTCGAGACCGCCCGCATCAACCTGGCCTACACCCGGGTCACGTCGCCGATCTCCGGGCGCATCGGCCGGTCGTCGGTGACGCCGGGGGCGCTGGTCACCGCCAACCAGGCGAGCACGCTGTCGACGGTGCAGCAGCTGGACCCGATCTACGTCGACGTCACGCAGTCGAGCAGCGCGGTGCTGCGGCTGCGCCAGGCGCTGGCGCGCGGCGACCTGAAGAGCGGCGGCGCCGATGCCGCGGCCGTCAAGCTGCTGCTGGAAGACGGCAGCACCTACCCGCTCGCCGGCAAGCTGCAGTTCTCGGACGTCACGGTCGACCAGGGCACCGGCGCGATCACCTTGCGCGCGGTGTTCCCCAACCCGGGCGGCGCGCTGCTGCCCGGCATGTACGTGCGCGCCGTGGTGGAAGAGGGCGTGAGCGACCAGGCCTTGCTGGTGCCGCAACCGGCCGTCGGCCGCGACAGCACCGGCAAGCCGCTCGCCTACGTGGTCGGCGCCGACGGCAGGCTCGAGGCGCGTGCCATCACCACCGGGCGCGCCATCGGCGACCAGTGGCTCGTGACCGCGGGCCTGAAGGCCGGCGACCGGCTGGTCGTCGAGGGCCAGCAGAAGGCGCGCCCGGGCCAGCCCGTCAACGCCGTGCCCGTCGCCTCGCCGGCCACGCCGGCCAGCGCACCCGCCGCGCGCCTGGCCGCGACCTGACACCCCACCGGAGCTCACCCCCATGGCCCGCTTTTTCATCGACCGCCCGATCTTCGCCTGGGTGCTCGCCATCATCGTGATGCTGGCGGGTGCGATGGCGATCAAGATCCTGCCGATCGCGCAATACCCGGCCATCGCGCCGCCGGCCGTCGCCATCTCGGCCAACTACCCCGGCGCCTCGGCCAGGACGCTCGAAGACACGGTGACCCAAGTCATCGAGCAGAAGATGAAGGGCCTGGACCGGCTGGCCTACATGTCCTCGACCAGCGAATCGACCGGCAGCGTGACCCTCACGCTGACCTTCGAGAACGGCACCGACCCCGACACCGCCCAGGTGCAGGTGCAGAACAAGCTCGCGCTGGCCACGCCGCTGCTGCCGCAAGAGGTGCAGCAGCAGGGCGTGCAGGTCACCAAGTCGGCCAACAACTTCCTGAACGTGCTGGCCTTCGTGTCCGAGGACGGCAAGCTCGACGGCTCCGACCTGTCCGACTACGTGGCGGCCAACGTGCTCGAGGCGATCAGCCGCGTCGAGGGCGTGGGCGACACCACGCTGTTCGGCTCGCAGTACGCGATGCGCGTCTGGCTCGACCCGAACAAGCTCAACAGCTACAAGCTGACGCCGCTGGACGTGAAGAACGCGATCGCCGCGCAGAACGCCCAGGTCTCGGCCGGGCAGCTCGGCGGCCTGCCCGCAGTCCCGAACCAGCAGCTCAACGCGACCATCACCGCCCAGACGCGGCTGAAGACCGCCGCCGAGTTCGAGGCCATCCTGTTGCACACGCAGGCCGACGGCTCGGCGGTGCGCCTGCGCGACGTCGCCCGCATCGAGCTGGGCAGCGAGAACTACGGCAGCGCCGGCCGCTTCAACGGCAAGCCGGCGGCGGGCCTGGCGATCAAGCTCGCGACCGGCGCCAACGCGCTCGACACGGTGCGCCGCATCGACGCCCGGCTCGAGGAACTGGCCAGGTTCTTCCCGCCCGGCGTCAAGGTGATCAAGCCGTACGACACGACGCCCTTCGTGCGCATCTCGATCGAGGAGGTCGTGAAGACCCTGGTCGAGGCGATCGTGCTGGTGTTCGCGGTGATGTACCTGTTCCTGCAGAACTTCCGCGCCACGCTGATCCCGACCATCGCGGTGCCGGTGGTGCTGCTGGGCACCTTCGGCGTGCTGGCCGCGTTCGGCTATTCGATCAACACGCTGACGATGCTCGCGATGGTGCTGGCGATCGGCCTGCTGGTCGACGACGCCATCGTGGTGGTCGAGAACGTCGAGCGCGTGATGAGCGAAGAGGGCCTGTCGCCGCTCGAGGCCACGCGCAAGTCGATGGGGCAGATCACCGGTGCGCTGGTGGGCGTGGCCCTGGTGCTCGCCGCGGTGTTCGTGCCGATGGCCTTCTTCGGCGGCTCCACCGGCGTGATCTACCGCCAGTTCACCGTCACCATCGTCTCGGCGATGACGCTGTCGGTGCTGGTCGCGATGGTGCTCACGCCGGCCCTGTGCGCCACGCTGCTCAAGCCGGTCGCCAAGGGCCATGCGCTGGCCAGCACCGGCTTCTTCGGCGCCTTCAACCGCTGGTTCGACCGCAGCAACCGCGGCTACCAGGGCGTGGTGCGGCACATGCTCGGCCGCGGCCGGCGCTACCTGATCGGCTATGCCGTGCTCGCGCTCGCGGTCGGCTTCGTCTACAGCAAGGTGCCGGCCGGCTTCCTGCCCGACGAAGACCAGGGCACGCTGTTCGCGCTGGTGCAGCTGCCGCCCGGTGCCACGCAGGACCGCACGCTGAAGGTGATCGAGCAGGTCGAGCAGCATTTCCTGGTCGACCGCAAGGATGCGGTGGATTCGATCTTCACCGTGGCCGGCTTCAGCTTCGCCGGCAGCGGCCAGAACACCGGCTTCGCCTTCGTCAAGCTCAAGCCGTGGAGCGAACGCACGCGCCCGGAGCAGAAGGCCTCGGCGGTGGCGAACACGGCGATCGGTCACTTCATGGCGCTGCGCGACGCCTCGGTGTTCGCGTTCGCGCCGCCGTCGGTCTCCGAACTCGGCAACGCCAGCGGCTTCGACCTGATGCTGCAGGACCGGGCCAACCTCGGCCACGATGCGCTGATGAAGGCGCGCAACCAGCTGCTGGACGCGCTGAGGAAGGAGCCCGGCCTGGTGGCCGTGCGCGCCAACGGCATGGAGGACACGCCCGAGTTCCGCCTCGACATCGACGCCCACAAGGCCGGCACGCTCGGCCTGTCGATGTCCGACGTCAACACCACCTTCTCGGCGGCCTGGGGCAGCAGCTACGTCAACGACTTCATCGACAAGGGCCGGGTGAAGAAGGTCTTCCTGCAGGCCGACGCGCCGTTCCGCATGCTGCCGGGCGACATCGACAACTGGTTCGTGCGCAACGCGAGCGGCGCGATGGTGCCGTTCAGCGCGTTCGCGCAGGCCGGCTGGACCTCGGGCTCGCCGCGGCTGGAGCGCTACAACGGCGTGCCGTCGGTCGAGGTCCTCGGCATGGCGCTGCCCGGCACGCTGTCCAGCGGGCAGGCGCTCGCGCTGGTCGAGCGCCATGCGGCCGCGCTGCCGCCGGGCATCGGCTACGAATGGACCGGCGTGTCGCGCCAGGAGCGCGAGGCCGGCGGCCATGCGGCCTTGCTGTACTCGGTGTCGATCCTGGTGGTCTTCCTGTGCCTGGCGGCGCTGTACGAGAGCTGGTCCATCCCGTTCTCGGTGCTGCTGGTGGTGCCGCTGGGCGTGCTGGGCACGCTGGTCGCGGCGGTGCTGACCTGGAAGATGAACGACGTGTACTTCCAGGTCGGGCTGCTGACGACGGTGGGCCTGGCATCGAAGAACGCGATCCTGATCGTCGAGTTCGCGAAAGACCTGGCCGCGCAGGGCATGGGGCTGGTCGACTCGGCGTTGACCGCGGCGCGCATGCGCCTGCGGCCGATCCTGATGACCTCGCTCGCCTTCATCCTCGGCGTGCTGCCGCTGATGCTGGGCCATGGCGCGGGTGCTGGCGCGCAGAACGCGCTGGGCACGGCCGTGGTCGGCGGCATGGTCACCGGCACCGTGCTGGCGATCTTCTTCGTGCCGCTGTTCTTCGTGACCGTGCGCCGCCTGTTCGAGCGGCGGTCCCGGGCTGCCATGGCGCAGCCGCACACCGACATCCCCTTGCTGGAAGGCCACTGACATGACCCGCCTGACCTCGATCACCCTGGCCTTCAGCATCGCTGGTTCGGCCGCGCTCGGCGGCTGCAGCCTGATGCCCGCCTATGAACGGCCGGCGCTGCCGGTGCCGGCCGCGTACCCGGAGGCGGCACCGGCCACCACGTCGGCCGACACGGCCGACATCGGCTGGCACGAGTTCTTCGCCGACGAACGCCTGCGCCGGGTGCTGGCGCTCGCGCTGTCCAACAACCGCGACCTGCGCGTGGCGGCATTGAACATCGAGAAGGCGCGCGCACAGTACCGCGTGCAGGAGGCGGCTTCCTACCCCGCCGTCAGCGCCACCGGCAGCCAGAGCGCCACCCGCACCGCCGACAAGCTGCGCACGCCGGGCAGCCCCGGGATCAGCCGGCAGTACAGCGCGGGCGTGGGCGTCAGCGCCTACGAGCTCGACCTGTTCGGCCGGGTGCGCAGCCTGGATGCGCAGGCGCTGGAGCAGTTCCTCGCGACCGGCGAGGCGCGCCGCAGCGCGCACATCAGCCTGGTGGCCGAGGTCGCGAATGCCTGGCTGACGCTGGGCGCCGACCAGGAGCGGCTGGCCCTGGCGCAACGCACGCTGGCGAGCCAAGGCGAGTCGTACCGGCTGAACCAGCGCAGCTTCGAGGTCGGCGTGCTGTCGGCCCTGGCCTTGCGGCAGGCGCAGACCAGCGTCGACAGCGCGCGCGTCGACGTGGCGCGCTACACCGCGCAGGTGGCGCAGGACCGCAATGCGCTGGTGCTGCTGGTGGGCGCGGCCGTGCCCGCCGAGCTGCTGCCGGCGGCCCTCTCCGATTCGCTGAACATGCTGCCCGATCTGCCGGCCGGCGTGCCGTCGGCGCTGCTGGAGCGCCGGCCCGACGTGCTGCAGGCCGAGCACTCTTTGAAGGCGGCCAATGCCAACATCGGCGCGGCGCGCGCAGCGTTCTATCCGCGCATCAGCCTGACCGCGTCGGCCGGCTCGGCCAGCAGCGAGCTGTCGGGCCTGTTCCAGGGCGGCTCGGGTACCTGGAGCTTCCTGCCGCAGGTCTCGCTGCCGATCTTCGATGGCGGCGCCAACCGCGCCAACCTCGACATCGCGAAGATCGGCCGCGACATCGGCGTGGCCCAGTACGAGAAGGCCATCCAGACCGCGTTCCGCGAGGTGTCGGACGCGCTGGCGCAGCGCAGCACGCTGGGCGAGCAGCTGGACGCGCAGCAGTCGCTGGTGGACGCCACGGCCGAGAGCGACCAGCTGTCGCGCGCACGCTTCGCGCGCGGCGTCGACAGCTATCTCGGCGTGCTCGACGCGCAGCGCTCGCTGTACAGCGCGCAGCAGAACCTGATCGGCACGCGCCTGTCGCGCCTGTCGAATTTGGTGACGCTCTACAAGGTGCTGGGCGGCGGCTGGTCGCAGGCGGGTGTGTAAGCAGGCTTGAACGCGGGAGACGTTTGATTACATCAGGGATGTCTCCCGCACGTCACCGTCAACACTGATCCCCGGTCGGCTTCGAGAATCGCGCCACCAAAAGCAACCGAGGGACATGATGAAAAACATCCAGCGCATGACGTTCGTTGCCGCCGCGGCAGCGATCATCGGCGGACCGGCCTTCGCGGCCGATTGGCCGGCCGGCTACACCTTCTGCGCCAGCGAGCGCGGCACCTGCGCCGTCGGCGCGACGCCGCGGCCGGTGTCGTATGGCGCCCGGGGCAAATGGGTCGTCAAGAGCTTGTCGGGAACCATCGCGTGCACGAATGCGACATTCGGCGACCCGATCGTCGGCAAGAAGAAGGCGTGTGCGATCGGTCCGGCGCCTGCACCGGCACCCGCGCCTGCTCCCGCTCCCGCACCGGCGCCGACACCCGCTCCTGCGCCGGCGCCAGCACCCGCGCCTGCCCCTGCCCCTGCGCCTGCGCCTGCGCCATCAGTAGTCGACCAGGGTACGACCCTGACCACGTGGGCCACCGGCACGACGCCCAAGCCCACCGTCACGCCCGGCACCTGGCGCGCCGGCGGCCCCAACCCCGAGCAGTCCGGCTTCAAGCTCGTCAAGGA
>NZ_JBFUEB010000100.1:0-22945 GCF_056404395.1 Rhizobacter sp. P2_D12
GCGCGCAGCGGCGCCTCCACCGGGCCGCCGTGGCGGCTCGCGGCCTGCGGCCGGCCGAGCAGGCCCCAGGGCCGCACCACCAGCACCACCGCCATCACCAGGAACTCGGCCACCAGCGTCAGCTTCGAGAACGAGAAGCTCACGCCCATCAGGTCGACGCTGCCGAGCCCGACGCACAGCGCCTTGATCTCGGCGATCAGCAGCGCCGCGACGTAGGCGCCGGGGATCGAGCCCATGCCGCCGACCACCACGACCACGAAGGCATCGCCGATCGTCAGCAGGTCCAGGCCCAGGTTGGCGGGTTCGCGCGGCAGCTGCAGCGCGCCGCCCAGGCCGGCCAGCATCGAGCCGAGCGCGAACACCGCGGTGAAGAGCCAGGCCTGGTTGACGCCGAGCGCGCCGGCCATCTCGCGGTCTTGCGTGGCGGCGCGCACCAGCGTGCCCCAGCGGGTGCGCGTGAGCAGCAGCCACAGCAGGCCGAGCACGGCCGGCCCGACGGCGATCAGCACCAGGTCGTAGCTCGGGAACTGCCGCCCGAGGATCTCGACCGAGCCGCGCAGCCCGGGCGCGCGCGGGCCGAGCAGGTCTTCGGGGCCCCACAGCCACAGCGCGCCGTCCTTGATCACCAGCACCAGCGCGAAGGTGGCGAGCAACTGGAACAGCTCGGGTGCGCGGTAGATGCGGCGCAGCAGCGTCATCTCGACCACCGCCCCGAGCACGCCCACCGCCAGCGCCGCCAGCAGCAGCGCCGGCCAGAACCAGGCGCCGCCGCCCAGGCGATCCACCAGCGTGTAGGCGAGGTAGATGCCCAGCATGTAGAACGAGCCGTGCGCGAAGTTGACGATGCGCGTGACGCCGAAGATCAGCGACAGGCCGGCCGCCACCAGGAACAGCGACGAGGCGCCGGCCAGGCCGTTGAGCAGTTGGACGATCAGACCGGAGAGACTCATGCTCAGTCAGCCGGGCGCAGTTTTTCCAGGATGGCGGCGCTCGGTTGCACCGTCGCGCCGTCGACGTAGCGGTAGTCGACCATCACGCCCTTGCCCTTGTCGTTCTTCGTCTTGCCGATGAAGGCACCCATCGTCGACTGGTGGTCCTCGGCGCGGTAGGTCACCTTGCCGAACGGTGTCTCGACCACCAGGCCGCGGAAGGCCGCGATCAGCTTCTCGGTCTCGGTGCTGCGGGCCTTGCGCACGCCCTCGGCCACCGACTTGATCAGGCTGTAGCCGACCACCGATCCGAGCCGCGGGTAGTCGTTGTACTTGCGGTGGTAGGCCAGGAAGAAGGCCTTGTGCTCGGGCGTCTGGATGCCGTACCAGGGGTAGCCGGTGACGACCCAGCCGTCCGGCGTCTCGTCCTTCAGCGGGTCGAGGTATTCCGGCTCGCCGGTCAGCAGGCTCACCACCTCGCGGCCCTTGAACAGCCCGCGCGTGTTGCCCTCGCGCACGAACTTGGCGAGGTCGGCGCCGAACAGCACGTTGAACACCGCGTCGGGCTTGGCGTCCGACAACGCCTGCACCACGCTGCCGGCGTCGAGCTTGCCCAGCGGCGGCGCCTGCTCGGCGACGAACTCGACGTCGGGCTGCGCGGCCTTCAGCAGCTGCTTGAAGGTCGCCACGGCCGACTGCCCGTACTCGTAGTTGGGGTAGACCAGCGCCCAGCGCTTCTTCTTCATCCTGACCGCATCGGGCACCAGCATCGCCACCTGCATGTAGGTGGAGGCGCGCAGCCGGTACGTGTAGCGGTTGCCGTTCTGCCAGACGATCTTGTCGGTCAGCGGCTCGCCGGCGAGGAAGAACACCTTCTTCTGCTTCGCGAAATCGGTGAGTGCCAGCCCGATGTGCGACAGGAACGAACCGGTCAGCACGTCGACCTGCTCGCGTGCCAGCAGCTCCTCGGCGGCACGCACCGCATCGCCGGGGTTGCCGTTGTCGTCGCGCGTCAGCAGCTGCAGCTGCTTTCCGTTGACGCCGCCGGCCGCGTTGACCTCTTCGACCGCCAGCTCCATGCCCTTCTTGTAGGGCTCCAGGAATGCAGGCTGGACCTTGTAGCTGTTGACCTCGCCGATCTTGATCGTGCCCTGGGCAAGCGCCGGGGCCGTCAGTGCAAGGCCGGTCAACGTGGCCGCGAGGGCGGCGCGCAAGCTCGTCGTCATGGGTGCTCCTGGTGGGGTCTGGGTGTCTTGATGGGGCCGCTCAGCGCAGCCCGTCCTTGCCTTCGATCTCGCTCGCCTGCAGGCCGCCGATGCGCGCCAGCGGCCGGCCGCTGTCGGTCACGACCACCGCGACGACGATCTCGTTGGCGCGCGGCGCATCCGCCACGCGCGCCTCCATCGCGTCGAAATGGCTGCGCACGTAGGCGGCATCCTTGTGGCCGAGCGGCACGTCGATCGCCGTGCCCAGCCCGCCGCGCTTCTTGCTCGACGGCACCAGCGCCGCGCCCTTCTCCACCGCGGCGCGCAGCGGCGCACCGAGCTTCGGGTGCAGGATGGCGGCCGCGTGCTCGAGCTCGCCGCCCTCGCCGACGATGGCGGCCTTGCCGTAGCTCTGCGCCTGCGCGGGGGCGATGCCCAGCGCCTGGACGCAGCGCCGGCCCAGCAGGTCGCCGAGCTCCTCGCCGATGGCGACCAGCTCGTCGAGCTGCTCCACGTAGCGCCCGGCAAACGGATTGGCGATCACCGCCATCGCCAGCGCCTTGCGCGCTGGCGGGTCGATGCTGCGGCCCATCTCGAGCCGGGTCTCGTCCACCTGGACGATGAGTTTGCGGATGCTGGCTTTCATGTCGCGATGCTCCTCAACGCTGGCCGTCCCACTTGGCGATCTCGCTCGCCTGCAAGCCCCCGACGCGCGCATGCACGCGCGGCCCGGTGCTCATCGCGAGGATGAAGACGATCTCGTCGGCGGCCGGCGCACCCGGCACGCGCACCTCGATCGCATCGAAATGGCTGCGCACGTAGCTGGCATTGATGTGCGTCAGCGGCACGTCGAGTGTCGCGCCCGGCGGCCCCACCTTCTTGGTCGACGGCACGATCGCCAGCGCGTTCGCCGGCTGGCCGCGCGGGCCGCTGGATTGGCCTTGCGCATACGCCGCCGCATCGCCGCGCCAGCCCAGCAGCTCGCGCATCGCGTAACCGCCCGGCACGTGCCACAGCGCACCGTGCTCCAGCTCGCCGGCGGCCCCGACGATGGCGCCCTTGCCGTAGCCTTCGATGCGCTCGGCCGGCACGTCCATCGCCGCGCGCAGCTGCTGCGCGAGCTGCACGCCCAGCGGCTGCAGCGCTGCCATCATCGGCAGGATGTCGACTTCGTGGCGGCCGGCATACGGGTTGGCCAGCACCGCCGCGATCGCGCCGCGGCGCAGCGGCTGCACCGCCGGTGGCCCGAACTCGTGGTGGATGTCCTCGACGTGGGTGAGGATGCGGCGGATCTCGATCATGCTGTTCCTGCTTGGCGTTTCATTAAGCAAATACTGAACCAACTGCCTCGTCGGCGACGACCGCCGCATGCTCGCGCTGGCACACCAGCAGCGCCGACCAGATCAGCCCGGCCGCCTGCAGCTCGCGCGCGCGCCGCTCGCCGCGGCGCAGCGCCAGTTGCACCAGCTCGGCGGGCAGCGCCGGCACGTCGACGGTGACCTCGATGTCGCCGAGGTCGGAATCGTCCTTCAGATCGCGGGCCGGGCGGCGCACGATGCGCGCGTCGTCGACGTTGACCGCATTCGCGATCACCGTGGCGGCGGCATCGGCCTGCGCGGCGTGGCGTGCCAGCACCGTGACGCTGTCGGCGATGCCGAGCGAGAAGCTGCGGCCGCGCCAGCCGCTGGTGGCCACGCCGCGCACCGGCAGCGCGGCATGCACGCTGAAGTCCGCGTCGGTGCGCAGGCTCCCGGCGATGGTGCGCCGCAACGCCGCGCCGTCGAAATCCGCCAGGTCGGCGAACAGGCCGACGCGCAGCGATTCGCCATCGGCCAGGTGCAGCGCGATGTCTCCGCCGTTGTTGACCCAGGCGCGCGCCACGCCGTCGCGCTGGTAGCAGCCGATCAGCTCCTGCGCCACCGCGCCCGCGACCGCGGCCATCGGCGTGATGAAGCCGGCGTGGTACGGGCGGCAGGCCCACCACATGCGCCGTGCGACCACGCCGAGCAGCGGACACGGGCCTTGCACCGGCCGGCGCAGCGTCGGCAGCTCGGACACCAGCTCGGGCAGCACGCCGGCGAAACGCTGCCAGGCGGCCTCGTGCGCGGCGGCCACGGCCTGCTCGTCGCCGTCGGCACCGATGACGATGTCGATCGGGCCGTGCTGGAAATGCCAGCGTCCGCCGGGGATGGGGCTGCGCTGCGCGATCATGCGGGTGTCGCTTCAGCCGAGCAGCGGCGGCTGCCCGAGCGGCCATGCATTGGCGGGCGGCTGCAGCGCAAAGCGCCGCGCCACCGGTGCGCCGTCGTCGTGCGAGGCGCCGCGGCGCAGCACGTCGGCGAGCGGGCGCACGTGCGCGGCGTGTCCGCCGAGCGCCTCGAAATCGTGCAGCCGCATGCTGAACTCGATCGGCGCGACGATGGCCGGCGTCGGCACGGTGCCGAAGCTGTGGTCGGGCATGCGCGACACGTCGACCATCACCGTGATCCCGCCGCCCGGCCACACGTAGGCCGGCGCACCGCCGCAGGTCACGTTGACCAGCGCCTGCTTGATCGCGCGCGTCAGCAGCACCGGGTTCTCGGTGACGCCGGCACGCAGGCTGCCGCCGGCACCGCCGAGGAACAGCACCGTGGCCAGCGACGGCTCGCAGTTCTCGCCGATGCGCTGCACGGTGCGTGCGACCGCCTCGGGCATGTCCGCCGCGCGCGGCACCAGCGCCTCGTCGAGCACGAACCAGGCGGCGTGCTCGCCGGTGGTCGAGGTCATCAGCAGCCGCAGCCCCGGCCAGGCCACCGCGGCATCCCAGGCCTCGATGATGGACAGTGGCTCGGCCAAGTCGGTGCCGCCCCAGCCGGTGCCGGGGTTGGCGACCTGGAAGTAGCGCCCCGGCGTGGACTTGCGCCCGCGCAGCCGGATGCCCGAGGGCCGCATGTCGAGGCAGCGGCCGGCCTGGTGCTCGGTCAGCACGCCGGTGATGTGGTCGTCGACCACCACCACCTCGTCGACCTGGCCGAAGAACTGCTTCGCGAAGATGCCCACCGTGGCCGAGCCGCAGCCCACGCGCATGCGCTGCTCCTCGACGCCGTTGACGATGGGCGCGCGGCCGGCCTGCACGGTGAGCTGCGAGCCGCCGTCGATGCTCAGCTCGACCGCCTGCTTGTTGCCGAGCGCCTGCATCATCTCGACCGTGACGCGGCCTTCCTTCTTGCTGCCGCCGGTGAGGTGGTGGACGCCGCCGAGCGACAGCATCTGCGAGCCGTATTCGGCGGTGCTGACGTGCCCGACGACCTCGCCCTTGCAGCGCACGTTGGCCTGCTCGGGGCCGAGCCAGCGGTCGGTGTCGATCTTCACCTTGAAGCTGCAGTAGCTGAAGATGCCCTCGGTGACCACGGTCACCAGGTCGACGCCGTCGGCCTGCGAGCCGACGATGAACGGCGCGGGCTTGTAGTCGGGGTAGGTGGTGGACGAGCCGACGCCGGTGACGAAGACCTCGCCGGCCGGCGCTGCGGCCTCGTCGCTCTCTTCACCCCGGGGCGCGAACGGCAGCACCTGCCCCTCGTCGCCCGCGGCCGCGCGGCGCAGCAGCAGCACCGGATCGACCCGCACCAGCGTGCCGGCGGCATTGGCATAGCGGTCGCAGGCGCCGGTGCGCCCCTCGCTGATCTGGCACAGGACAGGGCAGGCGTTGCACTCGATGCGGTTGGCCGCCATGCGCTCGCTGCGCGGGCGCGAACGCTCCAGCACCTGCGGCAGGGCCGCCACCTCGGGCATGCCGGGCAGGCCGTCGGTCTTGGTGTGTTCAGTCATGGCCGCCGCGCTTGCAGTGGTTGCGAAGGGAAGTGCATTTCATGTAGCATTCACTTAACGCTGATGTTGCGGATGCTACAACCGGAATCCGCGCCGCACAACCCTGATTTCACCCTCTCCCCTCCTCTCTCATCGACGACCCATTCTCGACGACCCACATGAGTGCATTCAACGAAGAGCGCGTGCTGAGCGTGCACCACTGGACCGACCGGCTGTTCACCTTCACCACCACGCGCGACCCGTCGCTGCGCTTCTCGAACGGCCACTTCACGATGATCGGCCTGCGGGTGGACGGCAAGCCGCTGCTGCGTGCCTACAGCGTGGCCAGCGCGAACTACGAGGAGCACCTCGAGTTCCTCAGCATCAAGGTGCCCGACGGCCCGCTCACCTCGCGCCTGCAGCACCTGAAGGTGGGCGACACCGTGATCGTCGGGCGCAAGCCCACCGGCACGCTGCTGCTCGACTACCTGCTGCCGGGCAAGCGGCTGTACCTGCTGTCCACCGGCACCGGTCTCGCACCTTTCATGAGCATCGTGCGCGACCCCGACACCTACGAGCGCTTCGACCAGGTCGTTCTGGTGCATGGCGTGCGCCAGGTCGACGAACTGGCTTATCACGACCTGCTGGTCGACCACCTGCCGAACCATGAATTCCTGGGCGACATCGTGGCCGGCAAGCTGCGCTACTACCCGACGGTGACGCGCGAGTCGTACCGCAACATGGGCCGCGTGACCGAGCTGATCGACACCGGCAAGCTGTTCGACGACCTGGCGCTGCCGGCGCTGGATGCGGCGCACGACCGCGTGATGATCTGCGGCAGCGCGGCGATGCTGCGCGACCTGAAGCACATGCTGGAGCACCGCGGCTTCAAGGAAGGCAACACCTCGCGCCCGGGCGATTTCGTGATCGAGCGCGCGTTCGCCGAGCAATAGATCCATGCCGACACCCGCCCCGCGCAAGCGCCCTGCCACCGGCACGTCGGCCGGCAGCAATGGCCGGCGCACCGGTGTGCGCGAGCAGGCCGCGCAGGCCACGCGCGAGGCCATCCTGCGTGCGGCCACCAAGGTGTTCGCCAAGCACGGCTTTGCCGGCGGGCGCGTGGAGCAGATCTCGAAGGCGGCCAAGTCCTACGACCGGATGATCTACTACTACTTCGGCAGCAAGGAAGAGCTCTTCGTGGCCGTGCTGGAGGAGATGTACCGCCGCTTCAACGAGGCCGAGTCGAAGCTGCAGCTCGACCTGGACCGGCCGGTGCAGGCGCTGAAGGACATCATCGGCTTCATGTGGACGTACTACCAGAAGAACCCCGAGTTCATCACGCTGCTGAACAGCGAGAACCTGCATCGTGGCAAGCACATCACCCGGTCGATGCGGGCGCGCGAGTTCTCGTCGCCGGCGGTCGACATCCTGGGCCGCGTGCTGGACAGCGGCGTCGCGCAGCGGCTGTTCCGCGCCGAGCTGTCGGCGCGCGACGTCTACCTGACGATCGCGGCGCTGGGCTACTTCTACCTGTCCAACCGCTTCACGCTGTCGGCCTTCCTCGGCGAGCCGCTGGAGGCACCGCCGGCGCTGGCGCACTGGCAGCAGGTGATCGTCGACACGGTGCTGCGCACGGTATCGCGCAGCGGATCCCTTCCCCCCGCACAGGAGTAGAGCCATGGCAGACGCAGCGGCAGGCAACGCGAAGTCCGGCAAGGTCGTGATCCGCAACATCGGCCTGCTGCTGTCGGGCGACATCGACCGGCCGATCCTGGATGCCGACACGGTGGTCGTCGATGACGGCCGGATCGTCGCGGTCGGGCGCGAGGCCGATTGCGATTCCGAGGGGGCCGTCACGGTGATCGATGCGCGCGGCACCTGCCTGTGCCCGGGGCTGATCGACAGCCACGTGCACCCGGTCTTCGGCGACTGGACGCCGCGCCAGAACCAGATCGGCTGGATCGATTCGACGATGCATGGCGGCGTGACGACGATGGTGTCAGCCGGCGAGGTGCACCTGCCTGGGCGCCCGAAGGACATCGTCGGGTTGAAGGCGCTGGCGATCACGGCGCAGCGTGCCTTCGACAACTTCCGCCCGGGTGGCGTGAAGGTGCTGGCCGGTGCGCCGGTGATCGAGAAGGGCATGGTCGAGAGCGATTTCGCCGAGCTGGCCGCGGCGGGCGTGAAGCTGCTGGGCGAGGTGGGCCTGGGCTCGGTGAAGGCCGGCGAGGAAGCGCAGCGCATGGTGGCCTGGGCGCGCAAGCACGGCATCCAGAGCACCATCCACACGGGCGGGCCGTCGATCCCCGGCTCCGGGTTGATCGACAAGGACGTGGTGCTGGAGGCCGATGCCGACATCATCGGCCACATCAACGGCGGCCACACGGCGCTGCCGGAGGCGCACGTCTGCGAGTTGTGCGAGCGCTCGACGCGGGCGATCGAGATCGTGCACAACGGCAACGAGAAGGTGGCGATCGCCGCGGCCCGGGCGGCGCTGGCGCTGAAGTGCCCGCACCGGGTGATCCTCGGCACGGACGGGCCGGCCGGCTCGGGGGTTCAACCGCTGGGGATGCTGCGCATGGTGGCGCTGCTGTCGAGCCTGGGCGGCATCCCGGCGGAGCTGGTGTTCTGCTTCGCCACCGGCAACACCGCGCGCATCCGCGGCCTGGACTGCGGATTGGTCGAGCCGGGCCGGGCGGCCGATTTCGTCTTCATGGACCGGGCGCAGCACACTGCGGGGCGCACGCTGCTGGAGAGCGTTCAGCTGGGCGACATCCCGGGCGTCGGGATGGTGATGATCGACGGCATCGTTCGCTGTGGGCGCAGCCGGAATACTCCGCCTGCAACTGAAGTGCCTGTGGTGCTTCACGGCTGAACGGCGGACGTGGCGCGAGCAAAGGCGGATGCGGGGAGGCAGGGGCGCGCCGGATGGAGCGGTCGCCGCGCCGGGGGCGCGTCGACTCCCCTACGCAGTCTGCTTTCAAGGCCCGTCGCCGAAACTCCCGCCGCTCGAAACTGTTGCCCCCCAGTCGTCGCTGCGCTCCTCCTGCCCCCAAGGGGCGCCACGCCAGGGGCCTGGCAAAGCCAGCTCCCCGGCGCGTAGCTTGATGAGTCGCGCGCTGCACTTGCTCCAGCCCCGGATTGGCATCCGGGCTACGAATACTGGGTAGCCCGGATGCCAATCCGGGGTCGCGGCACACGACATCAGAGCAAGCGCAGCGAGCGACCCATCAAGCAACGCGCCAGGGAACTGGCTTTGCCAGGCGTCAGGCGTTCGTGCCGTCCAAGTCCGCGCAGGCGGACTTGGAGCCGCGGCACTCACCCCCTCGGGGGCCGAGCCCGGACACAAAGAGTCCTGAGGACTCTTTGTGCCTGGCGAGGGGCTGGGCCTCCGGCCCAGCGCGGCCTGCAAGGCAGGAGCGAAGCGACTGGGGGGCCGTCATCTATTTCGACCAGTCCTGGTTGAGGCCCCCGCTGCACGCCTGTTGCCGCACATCAGCGCCGTCGCCGGTGGCACTGCCGCTGACGTCGGCGCACTTGCCGCTGTGCCGCGCCTTCAGCAGGAAGTAGCCGTTGTTCGACACCCATTGCCACTGCTGGTTGGTGCCACCGTTGCAGGCCCACTGCACAATGTCGGCGTTGTCCGCCGTCGACGCACCGCTGACGTCCAGGCACTTGCCGCTGTTGACGCTGACGACGTTGTAGTACCCGTTGCCCGCGTCGAAGAACTGCCATTGCTGCCAGGCACCCGAGTTCTGCGTGTACTGCCCGACGTTCGCGCCGTCGTTCTTGTTCGGGTTCTGCACGTCCAGCACCTTGCCGCTGTTGCGGTTCTTCACGTACACCACGGCGGGCGGCTGCCCGGCCGTGTAGTTGCCATCCTTCAGCACCGTGCCGTGCCGGTACGGCCCCACCGAGCTGAGGCCGGTCCAGGTGTTCAGGTCGGCGCTGGTGGCCGTCCAGATGCCGCCGTTGGTGTACTTGTCGATGTAGATGCGCCACTGGCCGTTCTCCATCTGCACCAGCGCCGGCGCCTCGTAGCCCGAGCCCCAGCCCGACCAGTTGCCGGTGCCCACCCAGCTCCACGGGCCGAGCAGGCTGCTGGCGATCGCGTGCTCGATGTACTTCGTCGATTCGTTCTTCGCGAACGCGTGGTACATGCCGTTCGACTTGACGACGAAGGTGTCGATCTTGTTGGTGCCGATGCCCATGTCGACCGGGCCGCTCCAACTCGTCAGGCTGCTGTTGCTCGCGGTGTAGACATACGGCTTGAAGTCCGATCCCTGCGGCCCCAGGCTCACGATCAGCTTCACCGTGCTGCCTTCGACGAACCACTCGGGCGCCCAGGTGTAGTAGGTGCCCGACACGCCGGCATCGACGGTGGCGACCTGCGTCCAGTTGATCAGGTTGGTGCTGGACGCGATGGCGAAATAGGTCGACGACGTGGTCCACGACTGCACGGTGTACGCGATGTAGTACTTGCCGTCGCTGTGCTTCATGATGCTCGGATCGCGCAACACGCCGGTGGAACCACCGAAATTGGTGTTGGACAGCAGCTTGAAATTCGTGGCGTCGCTCGAGAGATAGATCCAGAGTTTTTCGTCGGCCGCGGCATCGCCCTTGAAGGTGGCGAACACGTAGTCCGTTTCCGCGCGCACCGTGGTGGCATGGGTCGAAAGAAGCAGCATGGCTGCGCTGGCCAGCGCAGTGCGGAAGGCTTGGGTCATCGCTTGTCTCCTGGGTGCGCGCTGATGCGCGCTTGTCGTGGTGGGGGCGGATGGTAGGCAGGGCCGCCAGCACGGACCAATCGTTTTTTCCGGGCGTGCGATGCCAAGAATGAAATGGCATCCAGGGGCCATCGCGGGCCGTCATGCTTTCATCAATTCCTCGTCATGCAGGCCCGTCAACGTGCCTCGCAGAGGGCTCGTTGTGCTGTGGGTTCGCATCACTCCTGGAAGTCATCCGATGAGATTCGCCCCCTCCTTCGCATTGCAGCCGCTGGCCGTTGCGCTCCTCGCCACGGCCACCGGCTGCGCGGTGTACGAAGTCCCGCCACCGGTTCATCACGTGGTGGTCCGGCCCGCTCCGGCCGTCGTCTACACCGCGCCCGCGCCTGCACCGCAGCCGGTGGTCAGCGTCTATGTCGAGCCACCGATCGCACAGCCTGCGCCGATCCTGATCGGCTGGGCGCCGCCGCCGATGCGGGTCGAGGCGCCCCCACCGCTTCCGTACGACGGTGCGGTCTGGGTCGGCGGCTATTGGGTCTGGCAAGGCAACTGGGTGTGGGCGACAGGACACTGGATGGCGCCGCCCCGGCCGGACTGCGTGTGGGTGCATCCGTATTACGAGCATCGCGACGGGGGCGTCGTCTTCATCACCGGTCATTGGGGCACGGCCGGCGTGGCTTTCGTTCCGCCGGCACCGAGCTTGAGCCTGACGCTGGTCGCTGCAGCCCCCGGCGTCATTCCCGGCCCGCGGCCGATCGGCCCGGCGGGCGTGTTCGTGCCGCCGCCGCCGGGGTCTCGCATCGGCCTGATCGTGCCGGCCCCGATCGGCACGCCGCCGGCCGTGGTGACCAGCGCGGCCCCGGTGGTGAACGTCGGCATGCGCATCCAGAACAACAACACGACGGTGAACAACACCCGCATCACGAACATCACCAACGTGACGAACGTGACCATCGTCGCGCCGCCGAGCGCGACCGCGAACGGCAAGGGCTTCGAGAGCTCGGTGCCTGCGCAGGCTCACCTTGCGGCGGCCATGCCGGCGGTGGTTCACGCGCCGGCCCCGGTGCCTGTGTCGCCACGTCCGGCGCCCGCCTCGCCGCGCGAGGACGCGCATGCACGTGCCGAGCAGGACCACAAGGCCAGAGCCTCCGCACATGAGCGAAAGAAGGACGAGAAGGAAGAGAAGGCCGAGGAAAAAGCCGAAGAGAAGGCCGAGCGCGAACGCAGAGAACGAGCGAACCGCTGACGGATTCCGAGCCGTTGCAAGTCACATCCCAGTCGCGATTCCCCGATACCGTCCATCAGGGTAAATCGGGCTTCTGCAGATTTCCGCACGAGCGTACTTTTCGTGCCGGGTCATGAGCCCGTTTCGAACAACGACAGGGGGACGACATGCGACAAGCAACGCGCTGGGGATTGGCGCTGGCCGGCGGCATCCTGATCACGCTGGCCACCGCCGCGGTGGCGACGAATTACTCGTTGTGGATCAACGGCCGCACCGGCGGCGGCATTGCCGGCAACTACGCCGACTTCACCTACTGGGGCCCGGCCACCGTCGAGGCCGGCGTCAACAAGAAGTCCGTCAATTGGGACGGCTACAACCACATCTCCGACCAGAATTACCTGGTGCGCAATGCGCTCGATTGCTATTGCACCGGCCCCAACTGGTGCTACGTCGCGGCGCACAGCGCCGGTGACCTGATGATCGGCTACACGCTGTCGATGTACGGCGGCACGGCGCGCTACAAGAAGACCGCCGTGGCGGGCTCCAATGGCGAATGCGGCAACAGCGACGGCACGACGCAGACCGGCTGGAACATCAAGTGGGTCGACGTGGCCGCCGGCGCGGGCGGCGGCAGCGAGCTGGCCGATGCCGGCGACTGGGCCGTCTCCGAACCGCTGGTGTCCGACCTGAAGACCAGCACCGCACGCGCGCTGTACGACCACAACAACACGCGCTCGGCGATGTTCTACATGTACGCCGGCTCCAAGGGCACGCTGTATTCGTTCGTGCTGCCGGGGCAGGACGACGAGGTCGTCGCCTACCACTCCAGCGGCGGCGTGTCGGGCAGTTCCGGCGGCAGCTGGTGCAACCCGTCCGACTGGTTCTGCAACGACCTGACGCTGGGCACCGCGGCCAACGAAGGCGGCCGCGCCAAGTGGAGCAACCACTCGGTGGTGTTCCGCGACGATGCCGAGGCCTTCAACCACTACACCGACAAGAACTGGCAAGGCGTGGTGTCGAAGGTGCGGGCCGACATGGTGGCCAACGCGCACTGACGCCGCGGGGTCGCGCATGCGCAAGCCCAAGCCCGGCACCACCGGCGTAGTCGTGGTGGGCTGCGCCGCGCTGGCGGCGTGGCTCGGCGCGCTGCTCACCACCAGTGCCGCGCCGATCAACGCGGCACCGGCCCCTGTGGCCGCGGTCGCCACGGCCGCGCCCGCGGCGCCACCGCCGCCCTCCTTCATGGCCAGCGGCGTGCAGGCGCGCCAGGCCCAGCTCGCGCTGTGGCAGCAGCGGCTGTCGCGCGCGCAGGACACGCTGTCGAACTACAAGACCTCGACGCGCTACCCGCACGAGGCCCGCCCGCTGTCGGAACACCCCGACCAGCTGCGCCCCTTCGACCCGGTGGCCGAAGAGATGCCGCTGCGCACGCCGGGCGGCCAGCCGGCCAAGGGCGTGCATGTGCGCACGACGCAGGACCGCGTGTTCGCGAGCGGGTCGGAATCGGTGCGCTTCAGCGTGCGCGCGGTCGACGACAACGACCAGCCCTTGCCGCTGCTGGTCACGCGCGCCCTCGCCTTCGACCTGCCCGATCCGCGCCAGGTGGCAGGCCGGCCGCAGGTGCCGCTGGCGTTCAGCGACAGCGGCGCCGGCGACGGCAGCCTGGTTGCCGTGCTGCAGCCCTCGGCGCAAGGCTTCGGCGACTTCGCGGGCACGATCCGCACGCAGGTCTACCTGAACCAGGGCGGGCAGCTGGGCAACGTCTACTTCGATGTGGTCTACAACCCGCTGGTGCCGGCCGAATGGGCCGGTGTGCGCGAGGCGCTGCAGAACGGCTCGCTGGATTTCTTCCTGAAGGTGAAGGTGGCGCAGCCCGGCCGCTACGTGGCCAGCGCGCGCGTCGACGATGCCAACGGCAAGCCGTTCGCGCTGCTGAGCTTCAACGACGAGGTGGCCGTCGGCGAGCAGGAGTTCCGGCTGACGCTGTTCGGCAAGCTGGTGCGCGACGGCACGCCCACCTTCCCGCTGACGCTGCGCGACGTGCAAGGCTTCCTGTTGGTGCCCGACAAGTTTCCGGACCGCGCGATGATGCCGCGCGTCATCGGCACCGCCCACACCAGCCAGGTCTATGCGGCCGGCAGCTTCTCGGACGCCGAGTGGCGCAGCGAGGAGCGGGATCGCTACCTCACCGAGCTGGGCCGGGACGTCGACGAGGCGCAGCGGCAGGTACAGTCGCTGGCGAAATGAGACCCTTCCTCTGGTTCGCCGCCGTCTACCTCGTTGTCAGCGCGGCGACGTTCCTGGCGTATGCAGCCGACAAGTCGGCCGCACGCCGCCATGCGCGGCGCACGCCCGAAAGCACCCTGCACCTGCTGGCCCTCGCCGGGGGATGGCCGGGCGCCCTCGTCGCACAGCAACTGTTGCGTCACAAGACCGCCAAGCTCCGGTTCCGCATCATGTTCTGGGCCACGGTCCTTCTCAATGCGCTGGGCTTCGGGGCCTTGTGCTTTGCGCTGACGCGTTGACGACGCCCACCGCGGCCGACTAACATCGCGCCCTCTTCTCCGAGGACGACACACCGATGCGCACCTGAGCTTCCCCTCGACCTTCGCACCACGCCGCTGCCGGCGTGGTTGGTTCGTCTTGCCGGAAAGCTCCAGATGCCTCTCTCACTCGGTCTGCCCTCGGGCGGTGCGCTCGCCGCATCGCCTGCTTCTTCTCTCCCATCCTTCTCGTTCCACCTGCAGGACGTGTCGTGGCGCTGGCCCGACGGTCAATTGCTGTGGCAACACCCCCTGAGCCTGTCGATCGGCCGCGAGCGGCTGGGCATCGTCGGGCGCAACGGCGTCGGCAAGAGCGTGCTGGCGCGCCTGCTGGCCGGCGCGTCGCCCTCCGGCGGCGCCATCGAACGCCGCGGCCGCGTGCACCTGGTCTCGCCGCCCTTGCTGCCGCAGGACGTGCGCAGCGTCGGCGACACGATGGGCGTCGGCCCGCTGCTGGCGGCGGTCGCGCGTTCGAACGACGGCCTCGCGACGCCGGATGACCTGGTGCTGGCCGACGGCCACTGGGACCTGCCGGCCCGCGTGGCGCAGGCGCTGGCCGATGCGGGCCTGGCGGGCCTCTCGCCCACGGCGCCGCTGGCGCGCCTGAGCGGCGGCGAACGCATGCGCGTCGCACTGGCCGGCGCGATGGCCACGCAGGCCGACAGCGTCGTGCTCGACGAGCCGAGCAACCACCTCGACGCCGAGGCCCGCGACTGGCTGCTCGGCTGGCTGCAGGCGGCCTCGCGCACGGTGGTCGTCATCAGCCACGACCGGCAGTTGCTGGCGGCGGTGGACCGCATCGCCGAGTTGAGCCCGCGCGGCCTGGCCCTGTACGGCGGCAACCATGCGCTGTACGCGGCGCAGCGCGACGGCCAGGCGGCTGCGGCCGAGGCCGCGCTGACGCATGCACGGAACGCGCGCGAGGCCACCGTCGCGAAGTTGCGCCGCGAGCACGATGCGCGGTTGCGCCGGCAGGCCCACGGCCGCCTCGCCGCCCGCACGGCCAACCTGCCGCGCATGGCGATCAACGGCCTGCGCGAACAGGCCGAGGCCACCGGTGCACGCGCGGCGCGGCTGGGCCTGCACGCGCGCGACGCACTGGATGCTGCCGTGCGGTCCGCGGCCGACCGCGTGGAGCATGTGCCGGCGGTGTTCCTCGCGCTGCCGGCCAGCCGTGTCCCGCCCGGCAAGCCGGTGCTGCGGCTGGAGAACCTGCGTCTGCCGCACGTCGACGGGCCGCGCATCGACGACGTGCTGGCCGGCCCGGCGCGCATCGCGCTGACCGGCCCGAACGGCTGCGGCAAGAGCACGCTGCTGCGCGTCATCGCCGGCACGCTGGCGCCACGCGGGGGCAGCGCCAGCAGGCTGGTGCGCAGTGCGGCGCTCGACCAGGACGGCGGCGATGCATTGCCGCCGGACGTGTCGCTGCTCGATCACCTGCGCGCGCTGGACTGCCCGCTGGGGCAGGCCGAGCTGCGCACGCGGCTTGCGCAATGGCGCCTCGACGCCGCCCGCGTGGGGGTGCCGATGGGCCTGCTGAGCGCCGGCGAGCGCGTGAAGGCCGCCCTGGCCTGCGCGCTGTGGCGCGGCGAACCGGCGCAGCTGCTGTTGCTGGACGAGCCGACCAACCACCTCGACCTGGACAGCACGCTGGAGCTGCAGCAGGCCCTGCAGGGCTTCGAGGGCGCGCTGCTGGTGGCCTCGCACGACCCGGCGTTCCTGGCCGCGCTGCGGCCGACGCAGCACTGGCGCTGGCGGCACGGGCGGCTGCGCATCGGGGGGCTTCCCTAGCGGGCCGAGCGCCGGGCCGCCCCAAGCCTGTCCTGAGCCTGTCGAAGGGCCGGCCCGCATCCCCTGGGGGGATCGACCGGTGTACCCACCGGGCGAGGGGTCGTCATCTTTCCCGGATGGCCATCCGGGGTTTGTCGAACACATCCCGGATTGGCATCCGGGCTACGGGCGCAGTCGCTTGACGTCGTCGGGCCCCAGCTCCCAGGCCGGCCGCCCCGGCGCGAAACGCTGCCTCATGTAGCGCGCCAGTTCGACCACCTGCTCGTCGCTCAGGCTGTGGCCGAACGCCGGCATGTGCCCGGCCTGCGGCGTCGCCGGCTCGCGGATGCCTTCGAGGATCGTGCGCAGCAGGTTGTCGGGCCGCGCGCTGTGCAGGTTGCTGTTCAGCGCCAGCGGCAAGTTGGGCCCGAGCGTCCCGGGCCCGTCCCCATCGTGGTGGCAGGCGCCGCACGCCGTCGTGAACATGCGCTGCGCCGGCGTGCCGGCCAGCGCAGCCGCGCTCGCCTCGCTGGCCGACAGCAGCGCGCGCGCCCGCGCTTCGATCACCGTGGCCGGCGGGTTGAAGCTCGCCAGGTAGTGCGCCATCGCGCGCACGTCCTGCTCCGGCACGTCCGCCAGGCTCGCGACCACCGCCGCCATCGGCCCCGCGGCCACGCCGTGCTGCGGTGCCACGCCGTGGCGCAGGTAGCGGAACAGCTCGTCCTCCGTCCACGGCAGCGGCGCCTGCGACAGCGCGGTCAACGCCGGCGCCTCCCAGCCGTCGACGACGGCGCCCGCGAGCCAGGCCTGCCCCGGCTTCTCGGCACCCAGCGCATTGCGCGCGGTGTGGCAGCCGCCGCAGTGGCCGGCACCGTTCACCAGGTACTCGCCGCGGTTCCACAGCGGCGAGCGCGACGGATCCGCGGCGACCGGCCCCGGCGCCAAGTACAGCGCATTCCACAGCGCCATCAGCGGCCGCACGTCGAACGGAAAGCCGAGTCGCGTCGGCGCATGCGCGGTGCGCACCGGCGGCTGCGCCTGCAGGTGGGCGTACAGCGCCAGCAGGTCGTCGTCGGTCAGGCGCGTGAACGCGGTGTACGGGAACGCCGGGTACAGCCAATGCCCGTCGCGCGAGACGCCGTCGCGCATCGCGCGTTGGAAGGCGCTGAACGACCAGCGGCCGAGCCCGCTGTCCGGGTCGGGTGTCAGGTTGGTGGTGACGATGTCGCCGAAGGGCGTGGCCATCACGCGCCCACCGGCATTCGGCACGCCGCCCGGCGCCGTGTGGCACACCGCGCAGTCGCCGGCTGCGGCCAGTTGGCGACCGCGCTCGAGCATCGCCGCGGTGTAGACGCCGGCCCCCGAGGTCGCGACCGGGGCGATCGACGGCCGCCAACCCAGCGCCGCCGCACCGAGCCCGAGCACCCCGACTGCCAAAGCGCCCAGCAGGGCCGGCAGTGTCTTGCGCCGGCGCGGCACGTCGATCACCGGACGTGGCACCTCGGGCGCCTGCGCAGGCACAGGCTGCGGCCCCGGCAGCGGGTTCAGCGCCGCCCGCACCACCTCGGGCGTGAACGGCGGGTTGCGAAAGCGCACGCCGGTGGCGTCGAAGATCGCGTTCGCGATCGCCGCGGTGCCCGGCACCGACGCCGACTCGCCGGCACCCAGCGGCGGCTCGCCGGGGCGCGGCATCATCAGCACCTCGACCACCGGCAGCTCGCGGAAAGTGAGGATCGGGTAGCTGCTCCATTCGCGGCTGGCCACCGCGTGCGTCTGCGGGTCCAGCTGCACCCGCTCCTTGAGCGCGCGGCTGGTGGTCTGCAGCACGTTGCCGTGGATCTGGTGCTGCACGCCGGCCGGGTTCACCATCAGCCCGGCATCGTGGCCCACCACCACCCGGCTCACGTGCACCTCGCCGGTCCGCCGGTTCACCTCGACGTCGGCCACCCAGGCGGCCCAGGCCGCGCCGTAGCCGGGGAATTTGCTGTGCACGTAGCGGGCGTAGGCGAAGCCCTGCCCCTTCAGCACGTCGCCGTTGGCGGCCTGCTGCCGAGGCCGTGCATGGGGCAGCCAGCCGGCCCGCGCGGCCGTCGCGCGCACCAGCTCGGCGGCGCGCTCGTCCGGCAGCTGACGCAGCCGGAACTCGACCGGGTCGACGCCCGCCGCCGTGGCGAGCTCGTCGACATAGGACTCGTGCGCGAACGAGTTCGGCAGTGCCGACACGCCGCGCAGCCACGAGGCCCGCAGGATCGGCGCCATGTCGCGCGCGGTCACGCGCAGGTGCTCGTAGGCATAGGGCGGCACCGCGGTGCGGTCGCCCATCTCGTAGGCCACCGCCACCGGCTCGACGGTGCGCGTCAGCAGCAGGGCCAGCGTCGGCGCGCCATTCGACGGGTACGAGGTCTGGAAGTCGTACGCAGCCACCGACCCGTCGGCATTCAGCCCGCCGTTCACCTCCATCAGCTGGGCCGCGCCCTTCGGCTCCCAGGCGTGCTCCTGCTCGCGCGACAGCTGCACCCGCACCGGCCGGCCCACCGCGCGCGACAGCAGCAGCGCGTCGGCCGCGACGTCGTCGGCGCAGTTGCGGCCATAGCAGCCCGCCGCCTCCATGCGCACCACGTCGATCGCGGTGTCGGCCAGGCCGGTCAGGCGCGCCAGGTCGGCGCGCAGCACGTGCGGGTTCTGCGTGCCGGCCCACACGGTGGCCGCGTCGCCGCGCCAATCGGCCAGCGCGCACGACGGGCCGATCGACGCATGCATCTGGTACGGCCACAGGTAGCTGCGGCGCATCGGCTGGTCGGCCGCGGCGATGGCGGCGTCGACGTCGCCGCGCTCGAGCAGCCGGCGCGCGGTGGCCGGCTGCACGCGCAGCGCGTGCTCGACATCGCGCAGCGCGTCCAGGCCCGGCCAGGGTTTCCAGGCCACCGCCAGCGCGTGCATCGCGGCCTCGGCCTGCTCCTCGCGCTCGGCCACGATGCCGACGAAATCGCGGATCACCACCACCGAGACGATGCCGGGCAGGTGCGCGATCGAGGCCTCGTCCACCGACTCCAGCGAGTTGCCGACGAACTCGCCCGCATCCACGCCCGCGTACGGCGGGCGCACGACCCGGCCATGCAGCATGCCGGGCACGCGCATGTCGTGCACGAAGACCGGTTCGCCGCTCGCCTTGGCCGGAATGTCGACGCGCGGCAGCGCGCGGCCCACCACGCGGTAGTCGGCCACCGCCTTCAACGGCGCGGCGACCGACAGCGCCAGCTCGACGTGGCGCCCGGCCAGCAGCGCGCCGCGGGGCAGCTCGCGCCCTGCCCGCTGCTGCTGCAGCCAGGCGCGCGCCGTCGCGGCCGCCTGGCGCAAGGGCACGGCGTGCACCTGGATCGACGAGCTCGCGATCGTCGCGCCCTGGTTCGGCGCGCTGGCCGTGTGGCCCAGTACCACGTGCACGTCGGCCGCTTCGGCATCCAGTTCCTCGGCGACGATCTGCGCCAGCGCGGTGCGGATGCCGGTGCCCAGGTCGACGTGGCCGTGCAGCGCGGTGATGCTGCCGTCGTCCCACACCGCGATCAGGATCTCCACCCCTTCGGCCGGGTTGCCTGCGACGACCGCCGGCTGCCCGGGTGACGGCGGCGGCGCGGGCGGCGGCTCCCGCGTGACCAGCAGCACGCCCTCGGCGGCGTGGAAATCGGCGCGCGTGCGCGGCTGCGCGGCCCGGTTCATCGAGAAGCCATCCGCTGCGCCGCGAGCCGCACCGCCTGCAGGATCTCCAGGTGCGTGCCGCAACGGCACAGGTTGTGCGACAGCGCGGCGCGGATCTGCGCCTCGGTCGGTGCCGGGTGGCGCGCCAGCAGCGCGACGGTCGCGACGATCATGCCGTTCAGGCAGTAGCCGCACTGCGCGGCCTGCGCATCGATGAAGGCCTGCTGCACCGGGTGCAGCGCATCGCCTCCGGCCAAGCCTGCCAGGCCTTCCAGCGTGGTCACGCCGCGCCCGGCCACGCCGCCCGCCGGCACGGTGCAGGCGCGCGCCGCCACGCCGTCGATCAGCACGCAGCAGGCGCCGCACTCCCCCAGCCCGCAGCCGTACTTCGGGCCGTTCAGTCCCAGGTCGTTGCGCAGCACCTGCAGCAGCGGCGCGGCGGCCGGCACGTCGAGCGTGTGCGTGCGGCCGTTGACGTGCAGCATGAGCGCCATCAGACGCCCAGGTGGTTGCGCCGCACCTCTTCGTTGGCGGCCAGCTCGGCCATGCTGCCTTCGAAGCGGATCTGGCCCTTCTCGAGCACGTAGGCCCGGTCGGACACCAGCCCGGCGAAATGCATGTTCTGCTCCGACAGCAGGATGCTGACGCCTTGCGCCTTCAGCTCCAGGATCATCTGCGCCATCTGCTCGACGATCAGCGGCGCCACGCCCTCCGACGGCTCGTCGAGCAGCACGACGAAGGGGTTGCCCATCAGCGTGCGCGCCACCGTCAGCATCTGCTGCTCGCCGCCGCTCATCTGGCCGCCGGGCCGCTCGACCATCTCGCCCAGGTTGGGGAACAGCCGGTACAGCCGGTCCGGCGTCCACTGCGGCGCGGCGCGGCCGTCCGGCCAGTGGCGCGGCGGCAGCCGGCCGACCTCCAGGTTCTCGCGCACGCTGAGCTCGCTGAAGATGCGACGGTCTTCGGGCACGAAGCCGAGGCCCAGCCGGGCGATCTCGAACGGCGCACGCGCCGAGATGTCGTGCCCGGCGAAGCGCACCTCGCCGCGGCGCCGGCCGAGCAGGCCCATCAGCGCCTTCAGCGTGGTCGACTTGCCCGCGCCGTTGCGGCCCATCAGCGCCACCACCTCGCCGCGCCGCACCTCCAGCCCGACGTCGAACAGGATCTGCGCCGCGCCATACCAGCCGCACAGCCCGCGGGCCGACAGCAGCAGCTCGTGCGCCGGGCCGGCCTGCGCGGCGAAGAACTTCTCGGATGCGTTCATCGAACGGTCGCCTCCTGGTGCTCGAAGGTCTTGCCGCTGCCGAAATAGACCTCCTGCACCTTCGGGTGGTTGCGGATCTCCGCCGGTGAACCTTCGGCGATCAGCCGGCCGCGGGCCAGCACGATGATGCGGTCGGCATGCGCGAACACCACGTCCATGCTGTGCTCGGTGAACAGCACCGCCATGCCGCGCTCCTGCACCAGCGCCTTGGTCAGGGCCATCAGTTCGTTGCGCTCGCGCGGCGCCATGCCGGCGGTCGGCTCGTCCATCAGCAGCAGCTTCGGGCCGTTGGCCATCGCGATCGCCAGCTCGACGCGCTTCACGTCGCCATAGGCCAGCTCGCTGCACGGGCGGGGGGCCTGCGCCTGCATGCCCACCTGCTCCAGCAGCGCCTGCGCATCGTCGCGGCGGTGGTCGGCGGCGCGGCGCCACAGCGAGAACAGCTTCCGGTCGGCCGACAGCAGCGCCATCTGCACGTTCTCGAGCACCGTCATCGACGCGAAGGTCTCGGCAATCTGGAAGGTGCGCCCCACCCCCTGGCGCCAGATGTCGCGCGGCCGCAGGCCCACCAGCTCGCGGCCGGCGAATCGGATGGAGCCGGTGTCGGCGCGCAGCTGGCCGTTCACCATGTTGAAGGTGGTGGACTTGCCGGCACCGTTGGGGCCGATCAGCGCCAGCAGCTCGCCGGCGGCAATCTCGAAGCTGACGCCGTCGACCGCCTTGTTGCCGCCGAAGGCCTTGCCCAGGCCTTGCACGCTGAGCAGGCTCACTGGAGTACCTTCGTGCTGCGCACTGCGGTATTCGCCCTGGGGGCGGCCCGGCGGGCTCATGGCGCTACCCCGGCCGGTTTGCGCAGCCGCACCGCGAGCTGCTGCGCGAAGCCCGCGAGGCCTTGCGGGAAGGCCAGCACCAGCAGCAGCACGATGGCGCCGAGCAGCGCGCGCCAGTAGTCGGTGTTGCGCGCCACGCTGTCCTGCAGCCAGGTGAAGGTGACGGCGCCGACCACCGGCCCGGCCAGTGTCTGCACGCCCCCCAGCAGCACCATCACCAGCCCGTCGACCGACTTGCCGACGGCCAGCGTGTCGGGCGAGATGCTGCCCTTCGAGAACGCGTACAGCGCGCCGGCCAGGCCCGCGAACAGGGCCGCCACGACGAAGGCCATCCACTGCTGGAGCGGCACGTCGATCCCGATCGCATCGGCGCGCAGCGGCGAGTCGCGCCCGGCCCGCATCGCCAGGCCGAACGGCGAGAACAGCATGCGCCGCAGCGCCAGCACGCCGGCCCCCACCAGCAGCAGCGCCAGGCCGTAGTAGGCCCGCTTGTCCGCCAGCCACGCGGCCGGCCAGACGCCGGTCAGGCCGTTGCTGCCGCCGGTCACCTCGTCCCACTGGTAGCACACCGACCAGACGATCTGCGCGAAGGCCAGCGTCAGCATCGCCAGGTACACGCCCGACAGGCGCACGCAGAACCAGCCGAACAGCAGCGCACCGGCGCCCGCGGCCAGCGGTGCCAGCAGCAGCGCCAGCTCCATCGGCAACCCGGCCGAGCGCACCAGCAGCGCGGCACCGTAGGCGCCCAGCCCGAAGTAGGCCGCGTGACCGAACGAGTGCATGCCCGCCGGCCCCATGATGAAGTGCAGGCTGGCGGCGAACAGCGCGGCGATCAGCAGGTCGATCGCCAGCACGGTGACATACGGCGACTGCGCGCTGAGCAGCGGCAGCAGCACGAGCGCGGCCAGCAGCCCCCAGGCGGCCCGGCGCTGCGCGGGCCCCGCGGCGCGCAGCGGCGCCTCCACCGGGC
>NZ_JBFUEB010000101.1:0-22474 GCF_056404395.1 Rhizobacter sp. P2_D12
GCTGGGCGGTCGTCAGGCCGGCGACCTGGGTGGTCGTCAGCTGGCCCATCTGGTCGGAGGTCAGCGCGTCGATCTGCGCGGTGGTCCAGCCCTTCAGCGCGGCGGTGCTCAGCGCACGCAGGTCGGCCGACTCGAGCGTCGGGATCTGGTCGGTCGTCAGCGCGGCGGCCTGCGTGGTCGACAGCGCGGCGAACTGCGTGGTCGTCAGCGCGTTCAGGTCGTCGGAGGCCAGCGAGGCGAGCTGGGTCGTCGTCAGTGCGGCGACCTGGCCGGTCGTCAGCGCGGCGAACTGGTCGCTGGTCAACGAGCCGAGCTGGTCCGAGTTCAGCTGGCGCAGCGCCGCGGTGCTGATGGCACGCAGGTCGCTCGACTCGAGGTTGGGCAGTTGGTCGCTGGTCAGCGCGGCGACCTGGGCGGTCGTCAGCGCGGCGTACTGGGCGGTGCTCAGCGCACGCAGGTCATCGGATTGCAGGCCGGCGATCTGGCTGGGCGTCAGCGCGGCCACCTGGGCGGTGGACAGCGCGGCGAACTGGTTGGTCGTCAGCGCGTTCAGGTCGTCGCTGCTCAGGTTGGACAGCTGGGCGGTCGTCAGTGAGGCGACCTGGGCGGTCGTCAGCTGGCCCATCTGGTCCGAGGTCAGCGCGTCGACCTGCGCGGTGCTCCAGCCCTTCAGCGCGCCGGTGCTCAGCGCACGCAGGTCGGCCGACTCGAGCGTCGGGATCTGGTCGGACGTCAGCGCGGCGGCCTGCGCGGTCGACAGCGTCGCGAACTGTTGGGTGTTGAGGGCGTTCAGGTCGTCCGAGGCCAGCGAGGCGATCTGGCCGGTCGTCAGCGCAGCCACCTGCGCGGTCGTCAGCGACGCGATCTGGTCGGAGGTGAGGGCGGCGAACTGGTCGCTGTTCAGGCCGCGGATGCCGGCGGTGCTGATGGCCCGCAGGTCGGCGGATTCCAGGTTCGGCATCTGGTCGCTGGTCAGCGCGCCGACTTGCGCGGTGGTCAGCGCGGCGTACTGGGCGGTGCCGAGGGCGCGCAGGTCATCGGTCTGCATGCCGGCGATCTGCGACACCGTCAGCGAAGCGACCTGGGCGGTGGACAGCGCGGCGAACTGCGCGCTGTTCATCGCGTTCAGGTCGTCGCTGGCCAGGTTGGACAGCTGGGCGGTCGTCAGGCCGGCCACCTGGGCGGTGGTCAGCGCGCCGACCTGGTCGGAGGTCAGCGCATCGATCTGCGCCGTGCTCCAGCCCTTCAGTGCGGCGGTGCTCAGCGCGCGCAGGTCGTCGGTCTGCAGCGTCGGGATCTGGTCGGTGGTCAGCGAGGCGGCCTGGGCGGTCGACAGCGCGGCGAAGTGCGTGGTCGTCAGTGCGTTCAGGTCGTCCGAGCCCAGCGTGGACAGCTGGGTCGTCGTCAGCGCGGCGACCTGGCCGGTCGTCAGCGCGGCGAACTGGTCGCTGGTCAGCGAGGCCAGCTGGTCGGAATTGAGCTGGCGCAGCGCGGCGGTGCTCAGGGCACGCAGGTCGCTCGACTCGAGGTTGGGCAGCTGGTCGGAGGTCAGTGCGGCGACCTGGGCGGTCGTCATCGCGGCGTACTGGGCGGTGCTCAGCGCACGCAGGTCATCCGACTGCAGCGCGGCGACCTGGCTGGGCGTCAGCGCCGCGACCTGCGCGGTGGACAGCGCGGCGAACTGCGCGGTGTTCATCGCGTTCAGGTCGTCGGACACCAGGTTGGACAGCTGGGCGGTCGTCATCGCTGCCACCTGCGAGGTGGTCAGCTGGCCCATCTGGTCGGAGGTCAGCGCATCGACCTGGGCGGTGCTCAGGTTGCGGATCGCGGCGGTGCTGAGCGAGCGCAGGTCGGATGATTCCAGCGTCGGGATCTGGCTGGCGGTCAGCGCGGCGGCTTGTGCGGTGGTCAGCGCGGCGAACTGGTTGGTCGTCAGCGCGTTCAGGTCGTCGGTGCCGAGCTGCGAGATCTGCGTGGTGGTCAGCGCGGCGACCTGGGCCGTGGTGAGCGCGGCGAACTGGTCGGAGTTGAAGGCGCCGAGCTGGTCGGAATTGAGGGCGCGCAGCGCGGTCGAGCTGAGGGCGCGCAGGTCTTGCGTTTCCATCACCGCGAGTTCGGCGGTGCCGATGGCGGAGATGTTGGTGGACGGGATGGCAGCAACTTGAGCCGTCGTCAGCGCCTGGAACTGTGCGGTATTGAACGCGGCCCAGTCTTCCGTCGTGAATCCCGCGATGGACTTCGTCGACAAGCCGGCGATCTGTGCGGTCGTCAGGAACTGAATGATGCTGGCCATGAAGGGCGTCCTTTGTGTGGAATTCGTTCGCGGGGTCGGCCGGGTGTGCGTACACCTGCTCCAGACCGGACCCAGTCAAACGGGAATATCGGATGCCTGCATCGAACCCTTAAGGTGCAAATGCGGCACCGAACAGGCGCTGTTCGAGCAATTCGACCTGTTTGGGTGCGTGGAAACGAAACCATGCATGTCGAAAAACTTCATCCGACGGGTGCTGGTAGATTGCGCGGCATGACCGATCTCACGTTTCTCTGGCACGACTACGAAACCTTCGGGCGCGTGCCGCGGCATGACCGGCCGGCGCAGTTCGCCGCCATCCGCACCGATGCCGAGCTCAACGAACTGCCGGGCGGCGAGCTGATGGTGTATTGCCAGCCGGCCCCCGACTACCTGCCCGACCCCGAGTCCTGCCTGCTGACCGGCATCCTTCCGCAGGCCTGCCTCGAGCGCGGCATCCCCGAGCATGCGTTCGCCGACGCGATCGAGCGGCAACTCGCGCAGCCCGGCACCATCGGCGTCGGCTACAACTCGATCCGCTTCGACGACGAGGTGACGCGCCACCTGTTCTGGCGCAACCTGATCGATCCGTACGCGCGCGAATGGCAGAACCAGTGCGGGCGCTGGGATTTGCTCGACGTCGTGCGGCTCACCTGGGCACTGCGGCCCGAAGGCATCGCCTGGCCGACGCATGACGATGGCCGGCCTTCGTTCAAGCTGGAACACCTGACGGCGGCGAACGGGCTGGCGCACGAGGCCGCGCACGATGCGCTGTCGGACGTGCGGGCGACGATCGCGCTGGCGCGCCTGATCAAGTCACGCCAGCCGCGGCTGTGGGATTTCTGCCTGCGGCTGCGCAAGAAGGACGAGGTGATCCAGGAGATGGGCGTCGGGCGGCCGTTCCTGCACATCTCGGGCATGTACGGCGTCGAACGCGGCTGCATGGCGCTGGTGTGGCCGCTCGCGCCGCACCCGACCAACAAGAACGAAGTGATCGTCTGGGACCTGGCCAGCGACCCGGCCGAGCTGTTCACGCTCGACGTCGAGACGATCCGCCAGCGCATGTTCAGCAAGGCCGAGGCCCTGCCCGAGGGCGTGACGCGGCTGCCGATCAAGACCATCCACATCAACAAGTCGCCGATGGTGATCGGCAACCTGAAGACGCTGAGCGATGCGGTGGCGGCCAAGTGGGGCGTCGACGTGCCGCGCGCGCTGGCGTTCGCCGAGGTGGCGGCGAAGCAGGGGCATCTGCTGGCCGGCATGTGGCCGGCGGTGTTCGAGCGGCCGGCGGCCGATACCCCGCCGGACGTCGACGAGGACTTGTACGGCGGCTTCGTCGGCAACGAGGACCGCAAGGCCTTGCAGCGGCTGCGCGGGCTGTCGCCACAGCAGCTGGCCGACAAGCGGCCGGCGTTCGCGGATCCGCGGCTGGCCGAGATCCTGTTCCGCTACCGGGCGCGCAACTTCCCGCAGACGCTCAGCGAGGCCGAGCAGGCGCAGTGGCTGGAGCACCGGGTGCACAAGCTGCACGACGGGGCAGGGGGGGCGCTGACGCTGCAGGCCTTCTTCGACCGGATCGATGCGCTGCAGGAGTCTGAACTGCTGGCCGAGGACGAACGGGCGCAGGACATCCTGGGGGCGCTGGTGGATTACGCGACGGAGATTGCGCCTGAGCGGGACTGATTCTGGCGTGTCTTGCTGCGTCGCGGCGGGTGAGGGGATGGGCTGGGGGCTCATGCCGGGGCGGTCGGCGCCCCWGGGGGCGCCGACTCCGCTGCGAAGATCGGCTTTGGGGATGCATCGGCAAACTCCCGCCGCTCGCTTCGCTCGCTGTGGTCAAACAGTGCCGATGAGTCAGTCCACGAAGCGCGCTGGCGCGCGCCATCCCCAAAGCCGATCTTCTCCGTCGCCCCAGAAATCGCCCCCAGCCCATCCCCTCACCCGCCGCGAGGCACCAGTCGCTCTTGTTGGGGGGAAGAGACTGGTCAGGGGATTGAGCAGGCGAGCGCACGCATGCCTTGTCTGTCTGTTGTTCGCTTGTCACGGCCGAAGGAGCACGGCGGTGCACAAAGGCGCGCGCGGGGAGGCTGTGGCGCGCCAATCAGGACGGGGCGCCGGAGCTGGCTGGTTTCATGGCGCGCGTGCGCCAGCACGCTTCGTGGTCTGACTGTCGCCGACTGTTTGACCACAGCGAGCGAAGCGAGCGGCGGGAGTTTCGGCGACGGGCCATGAAACCAGCCAGCGGAGGGAAGTCATCGCCCGCCAGGGCGAGGACCGCTCTGGCCGGCGCGCCACAGCCTCCCCGCGCGCGCCTTTGCCGCGCAGACGGAGGCCGGGCCGTCCATCAAGCTTCGGTGTATTCCTTGATGCGATCGAAATTGAGGTACTGGTAGACCTTGTCGCTTGCCGCCGTCAGCACGCCCATGTCGGCCATGTACTCCGCCTTCGTCGGAATCCGCCCGAGCTTCGAGCAGATCGACGCCAGCTCCGCCGACCCGAGGTAGACATTGCTGTTCTTGCCCAGCCGGTTCGGGAAGTTGCGCGTGCTGGTCGAGAACACCGTCGCGCCTTCCTTCACCTGCGCCTGGTTGCCCATGCACAGGCTGCAGCCCGGCATCTCCATGCGCGCACCGGCCGTGCCCAGCACGCCGTAGTGGCCTTCCTCGGTCAGCTGGTGCGCATCCATCTTGGTCGGCGGCGCCACCCACAGCTTCACCGGGATGTCGCGCTTGCCTTCCAGCAGCTTGCTGGCCGCACGGAAGTGGCCGATGTTCGTCATGCACGAACCGATGAACACCTCGTCGATCTTCGCGCCCGACACCTCGGCCAGCGTCTTCACGTCGTCCGGGTCGTTCGGGCAGGCGACGATCGGCTCGTGCACGTCGGCCAGGTCGATCTCGATCACCGCCGCATAGTCGGCATCCGCATCGCCCTTCAGCAGCTGCGGGTTGGCCAGCCACGCTTCCTGCGCGGCAATGCGGCGCTCCAGCGTGCGTGCATCGGCATACCCCTGCGCGATCATCCACTTCATCAGCGTGATGTTGCTGTTGATGTACTCGATGATCGGTTCCTTGTTCAGGTGCACCGTGCAGCCGGCGGCCGAGCGCTCGGCCGACGCATCGCTCAGCTCGAAGGCCTGTTCCACCTTCAGGTCGGGCAGGCCCTCGATCTCGAGGATGCGGCCCGAGAAGATGTTCTTCTTGCCCTTCTTCTCGACCGTCAGCAGCCCCTGCTTGATCGCGTACAGCGGGATCGCGTTGACCAGGTCGCGCAACGTGACGCCCGGCTGCATCGTGCCCTTGAAGCGCACCAGCACGCTCTCGGGCATGTCCAGCGGCATCACGCCGGTGGCCGCGGCAAACGCCACCAGGCCCGAACCGGCCGGGAAGCTGATGCCGATCGGGAAGCGGGTGTGGCTGTCGCCGCCGGTGCCGACGGTGTCGGGCAGCAGGAAGCGGTTCAGCCAGCTGTGGATCACGCCGTCGCCCGGGCGCAGCGAGATGCCGCCGCGGGTGCTGATGAACTCCGGCAGCTCGTGGTGCATCTTCACGTCCACCGGCTTCGGGTAGGCCGCGGTGTGGCAGAAGCTCTGCATCACCAGGTCGGCGCTGAAGCCCAGGCAGGCCAGGTCCTTCAACTCGTCGCGCGTCATCGGGCCGGTGGTGTCCTGCGAACCCACGCTGGTCATGCGCGGTTCGCAGTAGGTGCCCGGGCGCACGCCCTGCTGCTGGCCGTTGACCACCGGCAGCCCGCAGGCCTTGCCGACCATCTTCTGCGCCAGCGAGTAACCCTTCTTCGTGTCCACCGGGCTTTGCGGCAAGCGGAACAGCGTCGACGGCGCCAGGCCCAGCGCCTCGCGCGCCTTCGCCGTCAGGCCGCGGCCGACGATCAGCGGGATGCGGCCGCCGGCGCGCACCTCGTCGAACAGCACCTCGCTCTTGACCTTGAACTCGGCGATCACCTGGCCGTCCTTGAGGGCCTTGCCTTCGTACGGGCGCAGCTCGACCACGTCACCCATCGCCATCTGGCTGACGTCGAGCTCGATCGGCAGCGCGCCGGCGTCTTCCATCGTGTTGTAGAAGATCGGCGCGATCTTGTTGCCCAGGCACACGCCGCCGAAGCGCTTGTTCGGCACGTAGGGAATGTCTTCGCCGGTGAACCACAGCACCGAGTTGGTGGCCGACTTGCGGCTCGAGCCGGTGCCGACCACGTCGCCGACGTAGGCCACCAGGTGGCCCTTGGCACGCAGGTCTTCGATGAACTTGATCGGGCCGCGCTTGCCGTCCTCTTCGGGCGTGATGCCGGGACGGGTGTTCTTCAGCATCGCCAGCGCGTGCAGCGGGATGTCGGGGCGGCTCCAGGCGTCCGGCGCCGGCGACAGGTCGTCGGTGTTGGTCTCGCCGGTCACCTTGAAGATGCTGACGGTGATCGACGCCGGCACCTCGGGGCGCGACGTGAACCACTCGGCATCGGCCCAGCTCTGCAGCACCGCGCGCGCATGGTCGTTGCCCTTGTCGGCCTTGGCCTTGACGTCGTGGAACTGGTCGAACATCAGCAAGGTGCCCTTCAGGCCCTTGGCCGCCACGGCGCCGACCGCAGCGTCGTCCAGCAGGTCGATCAGCGGRCTGATGTTGTAGCCGCCGAGCATCGTGCCCAGCAGCTCGGTCGCGAGTTCGCGCGAGATCAGCGTGTTGGCTTCGGTGCCGTGGGCCACGGCGGCCAGGTACGAGGCCTTGACCTTGGCGGCATCGTCCACGCCCGCGGGCACGCGGTGCGTCAGCAGGTGGACCAGGTGGGCGCCTTCGCCGGCCGGCGGCGCCTTCAGCAGCTCGATCAGTTCGGCGGTTTGCGCGGCCGACAGCGGCAGCGGTGGGATGCCGAGGGCAGCGCGTTCGGCGACGTGTTGGCGATAGGCTTGAAGCATGGGATCTCCGGTGCGGTCAGGTCAGGAAAGGGAATGCCCTGCAGGACCGCATCGAGCGATCTGCCAGGCGCCGGCCACCGGTCGCGGGAGCGAACCGAGGCGCAAGAAACGAAACGGGGGCCGGGGCGCTGGCGTCGATCTCCGGAGAGAGACGGGTTACTTGCCCGCGGCCTCGGCGGCAGCGCGCTGCTTCTCGTGCACGCAGCCGTCCACCAGGCGCTTGCCGGCCTTGGTGTCCATCAGCATGGACTTGTTGGCGATCTGCAGCAGCAGCGTGACGCCCTTGACGTCTTCCAGGCGCAGCGCGCCGGTCGACGAGAGCACCGGCTTCATCGTGAACACCTTCTTCTGGTAGTTCACGTCGACGTAGCCGGGGAATTTCGGGTTCATCGCGACGTCGATCGTCTGGTCGAACTCGCACTGGTACGGGCCGAACAGCGTGCGCTCGGCGGCATCCAGCTGGGTCTGGTCGGCCTGCGGCAGCGTCGGCTCGGCCTTCTTGGCGGGGGCCTTGGCCGCCGGCTTGGCGGCGGCGGGCTTGGCGGCCGGCTTGGCCGGCGTCGCGGGATCGGCGGCCATCGCTGCGGCGGAAGCCAGGCCGAAGGCGAGGGCAAGAATCAGGTTGCGGGACATCGTGTCGCTCCAACGGGTTGTGAGAAGGAGCGAKTGTGGAGGTGGGCAATGACCCACTTCGTGTGTCACCGGCCCGGATTGAAACAATTTGATGGCTTGTTGCGCAGTTGCCGCGCGCCGCCGTGGAAAACGTCACGGCGCCTCCCCGAAGAAGGCGCGGCGGATCTCGATCGGCAGCGGCTGGCCGGTGCGCCGGGCGCGGTCGAGCACGTGCCAGAAGTAGCGGTAGCTGGCCCGGTCGTGCAGCGTGTCGCGGTGGCTGGTCGGGGCCCAGTGCGCCGCCTGGGCCGCCAGCAGGATCTCGGCGGCCTGGTCGGTTTCGGCCGCGGTGGGCGCGAAGGCATCGACGATGGTGCGGATCTGGTCCGGGTGGATGCTCCACATGCGCAGGTAGCCCAGGCTGCGCGCCGCCTGGGTGGCCGCCGCCTGCAGCAGGTCGAGCTTGCGGAATTCGGTGACGACGCAGTGCGACGGCACCTTGCCGTGGCCATGGCAGGCGGCCGAGATTTCCAGCTTGGCGCGCAGCACCAGCGGGTGCTCGAACTGGCCGGCCGCGCTCATCGCGTTCTGGCCGATCGCCCCGCGGTGGGCCGACACGAAGTCCATCAGGCCGAAGGACAGCGACTCGATGCGCGGGTGCGCGGCGATCGCGTCGACCTCGCGCAGCGCGCCGTGGGTCTCGACCAGCGCATGCACCGGGATCTGCCGCGTGAGCCCATGGTTCACGCAGGCCGCGTCGATGGCCGAGATGGCCGCCTGCAGCTGCGCCAGGCCGTCGACCTTGGGCACCATCAGGTAGGCCAGGCGCTCGCCGGCGTCGCGCACCAGCGTATCGACGTCGCCGTCGAAGGCCGGCTGGTCCGGCGCGTGCAGCCGGGCGCCGACGCGGCCGTGCCGGTTGGCCGGCGACATCACCAGCGACGCGACCAGCAGCGCATGCTCGGCCTCGCCACCGACCGGCGCACCGTCCTCGCAATCGARCGTGACGTCGAACACCGGGCCCAGCTCGTTCTGCAGCGCGAGGCTCTTGTGCATGCGCGCCTCGACGCCGGCGTAGTGGTCGCAGACGGGAATCGAGCGCAGCGCATCGTCGGCGCCGAACAGGATGTCGCGCGGATGCAGGCTCGGCGTGCGGGTCATCACGCGGCCTTCTTCGCGACGATGAACAGGCGCGGGAAGGCCAGCAGCCGCCGGCCGTCGGCGTGCACCGGGTAGGCCGCATCGATGCGGCGCGTGTAGGCGTCGAGGAAGGAGGCGCGCAGTTCGGGCGACAGCGGGTCGATGAACGGCTTCAGCCCGGTGGCGCGGACCCATTCGACGATGTCGGCCGCGCCGCCCATCGGGTGCTGGTAGATAGTGCGCCAGACCTGCACCCGCGCGGCCAGCGGCGCGAGCAGGTCGTAGTAGCCGCCGACCTGCAGCATCGGCGTGCGCTTGCGGTCGTGGTCGCCGATCGGTTCGGCCCAGGGCGCGAGCGCGGCGGTTTCGCGCATCAGCCGGTGCGTCGGCTCGTCGCGGTTGTCGGGCATCTGGATCGCCAGCGTGCCGCCCGGCGCGAGCTGCGCGAACAGGTGCGGCAGCAGGGTTTCATGGCGGGGCACCCATTGCAGCGAGGCATTGGCGTAGACCAGGGCGGCCGGCGCAGGCGACTGCCATTCCGAGATGTCGCTTTGCTCGAAGCGGCAGCCGGGCAGGCGCTCGCGCGCGCTGGCGAGCATGGCCTCGGAGGTGTCGGTGCCGACCACCTCGGTGCCGGGGAAGCGGTTCACGAGCAGTTCGGTCGAGTTGCCCGGCCCGCATCCCAGGTCGACCACCGGCCCGGCCGGGATGGCATCCACCTGCGCCAGCAGGTCGCGCGCCGGACGGGTGCGCTCGTCCTCGAATTGCCTGTACAGCTCGGGATTCCAGTCGCTCATCGCTCGCTCCTCGATGCCGAGCCGAAAAAAAGGCCGGATGCAGTCCGGCCTTCCATCGGGCCCGCAGCCGTGCTTACAGAAGGTGCTTGACGCCCTCTTGCTCTTCCTGCAGTTCCTTCAGCGTCAGGTTGATGCGCTCCTGCGAGAACGCATCGATCGCCAGGCCTTCGACCAGCTTGTACTCGCCGCCGGCGGTGGTGACCGGGAAGCCGAACATCGTGTCCTTCGGGATGCCGTACTGGCCATCGGAGGCGATGCCCATCGTGACCCACTTGCCGTTGCTGCCCAGCGCCCAGTCGCGCATGTGGTCGATCGCGGCGTTGGCGGCCGACGCGGCCGAGCTGAGGCCGCGCGCCTCGATGATGGCGGCGCCGCGCTTGCCGACGGTGGGCAGGAACACGTCCTTGTTCCACACGTCGTCGTTGATCAGTTCCTTGACCGACTTGCCGTCGATGGTAGCGAAGCGGTAGTCGGCGTACATCGTCGGCGAGTGGTTGCCCCACACGGCCAGCTTCTCGATGCTCGCGACCGGCTTGCCGGTCTTGGCGGCGATCTGCGATGCGGCGCGGTTGTGGTCCAGGCGCAGCATCGCGGTGAAGTTCTTGCGCGGCAGGTCGGGCGCGCTCTTCATCGCGATGTAGGCGTTGGTGTTGGCCGGGTTGCCGACCACCAGCACCTTGACGTTGCGCGACGCGACGGCGTTGAGCGCCTTGCCTTGGGCGGTGAAGATCTGGGCGTTGGCTGCCAGCAGGTCCTTGCGCTCCATGCCGGGGCCGCGGGGGCGGGCGCCGACCAGCAGTGCGTAGTCGGTGTCCTTGAAGGCGGTGTTGGCGTCGCCGTGGGCCTCCATGCCGGCCAGCAGCGGGAAGGCGCAGTCGTCGAGCTCCATCATCACGCCCTTCAGCGCCTTTTGGGCCTTCTCGTCGGGGATCTCGAGCAGTTGCAGGATCACCGGCTGGTCCTTGCCGAGCATCTCGCCCGAGGCGATTCGGAACAGCAGGGCATAGCCGATCTGGCCGGCGGCGCCGGTGACGGCAACGCGAACGGGTTTCTTGCTCATGAGAGGTCTCCGCAGGTGTCAGGGGTCGGAAAACAGCGCTGCAAGAAGACGACTGGTGCAGCCTGCTGTGCGAGCCCGAAGTGTAGGGGAGTCTAGGTGCCAACCCTCGGCTTTGTCAACCATCTTATGTCTTATATAAGACATCTTGCATCGGTCGTGGACGCGAAGCCCCGAGCTGTGCTGCAATCGCGGTCTCATGGCCACGTCGTCGTCGTCCCTGTCGTCCCCTGCCGATGCATCGCCCGCCGATGCCGCGGGGCCGGCGTTCAGCCCGCTGTACCAGCAGATCAAGGCGCTGATCACGCGCAGCCTGCAAAGCGGCGAGTGGAAGCCGGGCGAGGCGATCCCGAGCGAGATGGAGCTGGCCGCCCGCTACAAGGTCAGCCAGGGCACGGTGCGCAAGGCGATCGATGCGATGGCCGACGAGAACCTGCTGGTGCGCCGCCAGGGCAAGGGCACCTTCGTCGCGACCCACGCCGAGCAGAAGATCGCCTACCGCTTCCTGCGGCTGATGCCCGACGACGGCGAGATCGGCGGCGCGACCCGGCATTTCATCGACTGCCGCCGCCTGCGCCCACCGGCCGAGGTGGCCCGCTCGCTCGAGCTGAAGGCCGGCGACACCGCGGTGCAGGTGCGCCGGCTGCTGCACTTTCGCCAGGTGCCGGTGGTGCTGGACGACATCTGGCTGCCGGCGGCGCTGTTCAAGGGGCTGACCGCCGAGCGGCTGTCGGACTACCGCGGCCCGATGTACGGCCTGTTCGAGACCGAGTTCGGCGTGCGCATGATCCGCGCCGAAGAACAGTTGCGTGCCGTGTCGGCCGATGTCGCCGCCGCCGAGCTGCTGCGCGTGCCGGTGGGCTCGCCGCTGCTGAGCGTCGAGCGCCTGTCGCGGACTTACGGCGACAAGCCGGTGGAATTGCGGCGCGGACTGTACAACACGGAATCGCACTACTACCGCAACGAACTCAGCTAATCATCAAAGCGCGGCGCAAGTGCTGCGTTGCAATAAAATCTTCCGGTTTCGTCTCGCACACAACTCGCACACAAGGTTGGTATGACAGAGCTTTCCAAGCAAAGGCCAGGAACGATGCGTCTGATCGACGCCACCCAGTACCGGCTGCCCCCCGCAGGATGGGTTTCCATCCTGCACCGCGTCAGTGGCCTCGTGATGTTCGTGCTGCTGCCGTTCATCATCTGGATGTTCGATACCAGCCTCACCTCCGAAGTCTCCTACTCGCAATTCACCGGGGTGTTCCTCGGCGGAGCAGGTTTCGTGCCGGCCTGGTTCATCAAGCTGACCTGCCTGGCCCTGATCTGGGCCTACCTGCACCACTTCATCGCCGGCCTGCGCCACCTGTGGATGGATGCCACGCATTCGGTCAGCAAGGAATTCGGCCGCGTCTCGGCCCTGGTCACGCTGGCGCTGAGCCTGCTGCTGACGCTGGTGCTCGGCTACAAGCTGTTCTTCTGAAGCGCAACCCCATGACAACCAACTACGGATCCAAGCGCCTCGTCGTCGGGGCGCACTACGGCCTGCGCGACTGGCTGGCCCAGCGCGTCACCGCGCTGCTGATGGCGCTGTTCACCCTCGCGCTGATCGTGCAGGTGCTGGTCGGCGGCCCGATGGGCTACGACAAGTGGGCCGGCATCTTCTCGCGCCAGTGGATGAAGGTGCTGACCTTCGTCGTGATCGTCTCGCTGGCCTACCACGTGTGGGTGGGCGTGCGCGACGTGCTGATGGACTACGTGAAGCCGGTCGGCGTCAAGCTGGCGCTGCAGGTGTTCACGCTGGTGTGGCTGGTCGGCTGTGCCGGCTGGGCGGTTCAAGTGCTCTGGAGACTGTGACGTGAGCTTCTCTTCTTCCTCGATCTCCAAGCGCAAGTTCGACGTCGTGATCGTCGGCGCCGGCGGCTCGGGCATGCGTGCCTCGCTGCAGCTGGCGCGGGCCGGCCTGAACGTGGCCGTGCTGTCCAAGGTGTTCCCGACCCGTTCGCACACGGTGGCCGCGCAGGGCGGCATCGGCGCGTCGCTCGGCAACATGTCCGAAGACAACTGGCACTACCACTTCTTCGACACCGTCAAGGGCTCCGACTGGCTCGGCGACCAGGACGCGATCGAGTTCATGTGCCGCGAGGCGCCCAAGGTGGTGTACGAGCTCGAACACTTCGGCATGCCGTTCGACCGCAACCCCGACGGCACCATCTACCAGCGCCCGTTCGGCGGCCACACCGCCAACTACGGCGAGAAGCCGGTGCAGCGCGCCTGTGCCGCGGCCGACCGCACCGGCCACGCGATGCTGCACACGCTGTACCAGCAGAACGTCAAGGCGCACACCCACTTCTTCGTCGAGTGGATGGCGCTCGACCTGATCCGCGACGCCGATGGCGACGTGGTCGGCGTCACCGCGCTGGAGATGGAAACCGGCGAGCTGCACATCCTCGAGGCCAAGACCGTGCTGCTGGCCACCGGCGGGGCAGGGCGCATCTTCGCCGCGTCCACCAACGCGTTCATCAACACCGGCGACGGCCTGGGCATGGCGGCGCGCGCCGGCATCCCGCTGGAAGACATGGAGTTCTGGCAGTTCCACCCGACCGGCGTGGCCGGCGCCGGCGTGCTGCTGACCGAAGGCTGCCGCGGCGAGGGCGCGATCCTGCGCAACAGCGACGGCGAGCGCTTCATGGAGCGCTACGCACCGACGCTGAAGGACCTGGCGCCGCGCGACTTCGTCTCGCGCTGCATGGACCAGGAGATCAAGGAAGGGCGCGGCTGCGGTCCGAACAAGGATTACGTGGTGCTCGACATGACCCACCTGGGCGCCGAGACCATCATGAAGCGCCTGCCCAGCGTGCTCGAGATCGGCCACAACTTCGCCAACGTCGACATCACGAAGGAGCCGATCCCGGTGGTGCCGACCATCCATTACCAGATGGGCGGCATCCCCACCAACATCCACGGCCAGGTGGTGGTGCCGAAGGACGGCGACCCGAACGCGGTGGTGAACGGCCTGTACGCGGTGGGCGAATGCTCCTGCGTCAGCGTGCACGGCGCGAACCGCCTGGGCACCAACTCGCTGCTCGACCTGCTGGTGTTCGGCCGTGCGGCCGGCAACCACATCATCGACAGCGCGCTGAAGAGCAAGGCCCACAAGGACCTGCCGGCCGACGCCGCCGAGCGCACGCTGGCGCGCCTGAACAAGTACGAGGACAGCAGCGGCGGCGAGTACGCCCAGGACGTCGCCAACGACCTGCGCACCTCGATGCAGAAGCATGCCGGCGTGTTCCGCACGCAGGCGTCGATGGACGAGGGCGTCGAGCAGGTCAAGGCGATCGCCGAGCGCGTGAAGAACATCCACCTGGCCGACAAGTCCAAGGTGTTCAACACCGCCCGCATCGAGGCGCTGGAGGTCGAGAACCTGATCGAGGCCGCGATGGCCACGATGATCTCGGCGGCCGCCCGCCACGAGAGCCGCGGCGCCCACACCGTCAACGACTACGCCGATTCGGCCGAATTCCCGAACGGCCGCAACGACAAGGTCTGGATGAAGCACACGCTGTGGTACAGCGAGGGCAACCGCCTGGACTACAAGCCCGTCAAGTTGACCCCGCTGACGGCGGAATCGATCCCGCCCAAGGTGCGCTCGTTCTGAGGATGACCATGACAATGACTGCAAACCAGTGGCGGGCCGAGCGCCGGGCCGCTCCCAAGCCGGCCCGCATCCCCTCGGGGGATCGGCCGATGTACTCATCGGACGAGGGGCTCCAATGACCAAGCGTGTATTCCAGATCTACCGCTACGACCCGGACACCGATGCCAAGCCGCGCATGCAGACGATCGAGGTCGAGCTCGACGGCAGCGAGCGCATGCTGCTCGATGCGCTGATGAAGCTGAAGGCGGTCGATCCGTCGATCAGCTTCCGCCGCTCGTGCCGYGAAGGCGTGTGCGGTTCGGACGCGATGAACATCAACGGCAAGAACGGCCTCGCGTGCCTGACCAACATGCGCACGCTGCCGGACGTCGTCGTGCTCAAGCCGCTGCCGGGCCTGCCGGTGGTGCGCGACCTGATCGTCGACATGACGCAGTTCTTCACGCAGTACAACTCGATCAAGCCCTACCTCGTCAACGACACGCCGCCGCCCGAGAAGGAGCGCCTGCAGTCGCCCGAAGAGCGCGAGGAGCTGAACGGCCTGTACGAGTGCATCCTGTGCGCGAGCTGCTCGACCAGCTGCCCGAGCTTCTGGTGGAACCCGGACAAGTTCGTCGGCCCGGCCGGCCTGCTGCAGGCCTACCGCTTCATCGCCGACAGCCGCGACGAAGACACCTCGGCCCGCCTCGACAACCTCGAGGACCCGTACCGCCTGTTCCGCTGCCACACCATCATGAACTGCGTCGACGTCTGCCCGAAGGGCCTGAACCCGACGAAGGCGATCGGCAAGATCAAGGAACTGATGGTGCGCCGCGCCGTCTGACCCCCACGCCATGACCGAAACCCTGCTCGACGAACGTGCCCTGAGCAAGCTGCGCTGGCGTTGCCGCCGCGGCCTGCTCGAGAACGACCTGTTCGTCGAGCGGTTCTTCGCGCGCCATCAAGCGGCGCTGACGACGCGCCAGGCGGAGGGCCTGGGCGCATTGATGGACCTGTCTGACAACGATCTGCTCGACCTGTTGCTCGCCCGCAAGGAGCCCGATGGCGACCTGCAGCGGGCTGAGGTGCTGGAAGTGCTGCAGCTGATGCGCGCCCGGCACTGAATGCGCGTGTATTGAGTCTCTTACCTCTGAAGGAATGCCCATGACCCCGTCCGACGTGAAAGCCACCCTGTCGTTCTCCGATGGCAGCCCTGCGATGGACCTGCCGGTCTACAAGGGCACGATCGGCCCGGACGTCATCGACATCCGCAAGCTGTACGCCCAGACGGGCAAGTTCACCTACGACCCCGGTTTCCTGTCGACCGCGGCCTGCCAGTCGACCATCACCTACATCGACGGCGACAAGGGCGAGCTGCTGTACCGCGGCTACCCGATCGAGCAGCTGGCCACGCACTGCGACTACCTGGAAACCTGCTACCTGCTGCTGAACGGCGAACTGCCGAACGAATCGCAGAAGGCCGACTTCGTGAAGATGGTGACCAACCACACGATGGTCAACGAGCAGATGCAGTTCTTCCTGCGCGGCTTCCGCCGCGATGCGCACCCGATGGCCGTGCTGACGGGCCTGGTGGGCGGCATGTCGGCCTTCTATCACGACAGCACCGACATCAACAACCCGAAGCACCGCGAGATCTCGGCGATCCGCCTGATCGCGAAGATGCCGACGCTGGTGGCGATGGCCTACAAGTACGGCATCGGCCAGCCCTACATCTACCCGAAGAACGACCTGTCGTACTCGGCCAACTTCATGCGCATGATGTTCGCGACGCCGTGCGAGGAGTACGAGCCGAACGAGGTGATCGTGCGCGCGATCGACCGCATCTTCATCCTGCACGCCGACCACGAGCAGAACGCGTCGACCTCGACGGTGCGCCTGTGCGGCTCGTCGGGCACCAACCCGTTCGCCGCCATCGCGGCCGGCGTGGCCTGCCTGTGGGGCCCGGCGCACGGCGGCGCCAACGAGGCGGCGCTGAACATGCTGGAAGACGTGCAGAAGATGGGTGGCGTCGAGAAGATCGGCGAGTTCATCAAGCAGGTCAAGGACAAGAACTCCGGCATCAAGCTGATGGGCTTCGGCCACCGCGTGTACAAGAACTACGACCCGCGCGCCAAGCTGATGCGCGAGACCTGCCACGAGGTGCTGAACGCGCTCGGCCTGCACAACGACCCGCTGTTCAAGCTCGCGATGGAGCTCGAGAAGATCGCGCTGGAAGACGAGTACTTCGTCGCCCGCAAGCTGTACCCGAACGTCGACTTCTACTCGGGCATCGTGCAGCGCGCGATCGGCATCCCGGTCAGCCTGTTCACGGCCGTGTTCGCGCTCGYGCGCACCGTCGGCTGGATCGCCCAGCTGAACGAGATGATCGGTGACCCGGAGTACAAGATCGGCCGCCCGCGCCAGCTATTCCACGGTGCCACGCAGCGCAACGTCAAACCGATTGCGCAGCGAACCTGAGCCCCGCCGGCAAGCAGCCTGAACTCCACCCTGCGAAAACCCCGGCCTGGCGCCGGGGTTTTTCATTGTTCAGCGCCTAAAATCCGCAATTCGCCAGAGTTTTCCACCGGAAGCCCATCATGGCCCGTACGCTGTACGACAAGATCTGGGACGAACACGTCGTCCACACCGAGGAAGACGGCACCGCCGTCCTCTACATCGATCGCCACCTGGTGCACGAAGTGACCAGCCCGCAGGCGTTCGAAGGGCTGGACCTGGCGCACCGCAAGGTGTGGCGCCTGTCGGCCAACCTGGCGGTCAGCGACCACAACGTGCCCACCACCGACCGCTCGCACGGCATCGCCGACCCGATCTCGAAGCTGCAGGTCGACACGCTGGACGCCAACTGCGACCGCGTCGGCATCACGCAGTTCAAGATGAACGACAAGCGCCAGGGCATCGTCCACGTGATCGGCCCGGAGCAGGGCGCCACGCTGCCCGGCATGACGGTGGTCTGCGGCGATTCGCACACCTCCACGCACGGTGCCTTCGGCGCGCTGGCGCACGGCATCGGCACCAGCGAGGTCGAGCACGTGCTGGCCACGCAGACGCTGCTGGCGCGCAAGGCGAAGAACATGCTCGTCAAGGTGGACGGCGTGCTGCCGCGCGGCTGCAGCGCCAAGGACATCGTGCTGGCCATCATCGGCCGCATCGGCACCGCCGGCGGCACCGGCTACACCATCGAGTTCGCCGGCAGCGCCATCCGTGCCCTCAGCATGGAAGGCCRCATGACGGTGTGCAACATGGCGATCGAGGCCGGTGCGCGTGCCGGCCTGATCGGCGTCGACGACACCACGGTCGCCTACGTGAAGGGCCGCCCGTTCACGCCGGCCGGCATCGAGTGGGACCATGCCGTCGCCTACTGGCGCACGCTGCACACCGACCCGGGCGCGCACTTCGACGCGGTGGTCGAGCTCGACGCGGCGACGATCCGCCCGCAGGTCACCTGGGGCACCTCGCCCGAGATGGTGCTGTCGATCGAGGACCGCGTGCCCGATCCAGACCGCGAGAAGGACAGCGGCAAGCGCAGCGCGATGGAGCGTGCGCTGCAGTACATGGCGCTCGAGCCGAACAAGCCGATCGTCGACATCCTGATCGACAAGGTCTTCATCGGCTCGTGCACCAACTCGCGCATCGAAGACCTGCGCGAAGCCGCCGCCGTCGTGCGACGCATCGGCGGCAAGCTGGCGTCGAACGTCAAGCTGGCGCTGGTGGTGCCGGGCTCCGGCCTCGTCAAGGAGCAGGCCGAGCGCGAAGGCCTCGACCAGGTGTTCCGCGGCGCCGGCTTCGAATGGCGCGAGCCGGGCTGCTCGATGTGCCTGGCGATGAACGCCGACCGGCTGGAGCCGGGCGAGCGCTGCGCGTCCACCTCGAACCGCAACTTCGAGGGCCGCCAGGGCGCCGGCGGGCGCACTCACTTGGTCAGCCCGGCGATGGCGGCCGCGGCGGCGATGCAGGGCCATTTCGTCGACGTCCGCCGGCTCTCTTGAGGAGACTCCCGATGCAAGCCTTCCGCATCCACACCGGCCTCGTGGCCCCGCTCGACCGCGAGAACGTCGACACCGACGCGATCATCCCGAAGCAGTTCCTGAAGTCGATCAAGAAGTCGGGTTTCGGCCCCAACCTGTTCGACGAATGGCGCTACCTCGACCATGGCGAACCGGGCCAGGACCCGGCCACGCGCAAGCCGAACCCGGACTTCGTGCTGAACCAGCCGCGCTACCAGGGCGCCTCGGTGCTGGTGACGCGCAAGAACTTCGGCTGCGGCTCGTCGCGCGAGCACGCGCCGTGGGCGCTCGACCAGTACGGCTTTCGCGCCATCATCGCGCCCAGCTACGCCGACATCTTCTTCAACAACTGCTTCAAGAACGGCCTGCTGCCCATCGTGCTGCCCGAGCACGAGGTGAGCCGCCTGTTCGACGAGGTGAATGCCTTCGTCGGCTACAAGCTGACGATCGACCTGGAACGCCAGGTCGTCGAACGGCCGGGCGGCGAGGCGATCCCTTTCGACGTCCAGCCCTTCCGCAAGTACTGCCTGCTCAACGGCTTCGACGACATCGGCCTGACGCTGCGCCATGCCGACAAGATCCGCGCCTTCGAGGCCGAACGCCTGCTGAAGAAACCCTGGCTCGCCCAGCGCGTGTGAGGGATGGCCGCCATGCCGTACAGCCGCCTCTACAGCCTGCTGGCGCGGCATTGGTGGCTGGCCTTCCTGCTGCTGGGGTTCAGCTTCGTCGGCTTCGGGCTGTCGTCGCTGAACCTGCTGCACGTGCTGAGCGCCAACCTCGAGTTCCTGACCACCTACGGCTGGGACGCGGTGCGCGATGGCGGGCTCTGGCAACTGGTGCAGCTGGTGGTCTCGGGGTATGTGGCGGCGGCCTGCTACGTCGCCTGCAAGCTGTGTGAGAAGGTGCTCGTCGAACGGCTCGCCGTCGGCCAACACAAAGGAAACTGACTCGTGAAGATTGCAATCCTGCCGGGTGACGGCATCGGGGTGGAGATCATGGCCGAGGCCGTCAAGGTGCTCGGCTGCCTCGACCTGCGCTTCGAGATGGAAGAGGCCAAGGTCGGCGGCGCCGCCTATGCCGCCCACGGCCACCCGCTGCCCGCGGCCACGCTGGCGCTGGCGAAGTCGGCCGACGCGGTGCTGTTCGGCGCCGTCGGCGACTGGCAGTACGACAAGCTCGAGCGCCACCTGCGCCCCGAGCAGGCCATCCTGGGCCTGCGCAAGAACCTGGAGCTGTTCGCCAACTTCCGCCCGGCGATCTGCTACGAGGAGCTGACGCATGCGTCGACGCTGAAGCCCGAGGTCGTGGCCGGCCTCGACCTGCTGATCATCCGCGAGCTCACCGGCGACATCTATTTCGGCCAGCCGCGCGGCCGCCGCACCTCGCCCGATGGCGCGTTCGCCGGCGCGCCGGAGGCCTTCGACACGATGCGCTACTCGCGCCCCGAGATCGAGCGCATCGCCCACGTCGCGTTCCAGGCCGCGCGCAAGCGCAGCAAGAAGGTGCTGAGCGTCGACAAGGCCAACGTGCTGGAGACCTTCCAGTTCTGGCGCGACGTCGTCACCGAGGTGCATGCGCAGTACCCGGACGTGGCGCTGGAGCACATGTACGTCGACAACGCCGCGATGCAGCTGGTGAAGGCGCCGAAGCGGCTGGACGTGATCGTCACCGGCAACATGTTCGGCGACATCCTGAGCGACGAGGCGGCGATGCTGACCGGCTCGATCGGCATGCTGCCGTCGGCCTCGCTGAACGCGAAGAACCAGGGCCTGTACGAGCCCAGCCACGGCTCGGCCCCCGACATCGCCGGCAAGGGCATCGCGAACCCGCTGGCCACCATCCTGTCGGCCGCGATGATGCTGCGCTTCAGCCTGGACCAGGAAGCGGCGGCGCAGCGCATCGAGGCCGCCGTCAAGGCCGTGCTGGCAAAGGGGCTGCGCACCGCCGATATTCACAGTGAAGGCACCACGAAGGTGGGCACGAAGGAGATGGGCGACGCCGTGGTCGCCCACCTGAAAGCGAACGCCTGATTCCCGGGATTCCCGGCACGCAAACACCTTCAAGCAACGAATTCAACGAACAGGAAACAAGATGGCTACGCAATTGGTCGGCCTGGTGGGCTGGCGCGGCATGGTGGGGTCGGTGCTGATCGACCGCATGGCGCAGGAAAACGACTTCGCACTGATCGAGCCGGTGTTCTTCAGCACCAGCAACGCCGGCGGCAAGGCACCGTCGTCGTACGCGAAGAACGAGACCGCGCTGAAGGATGCGCACGACATCGACGCGCTCAAGCGCTGCGACGTCGTCATCACCTGCCAGGGCGGCGACTACACCAACGAGGTCTACCCGAAACTGCGCAACGCCGGCTGGAACGGCCACTGGATCGACGCGGCGTCGTCGCTGCGCATGAAGGACAACGCGGTCATCGTGCTCGATCCGGTGAACATGCCGGTGATCAGGAAGGCCCTCGCGGCCGGCCAGCGCGACTGGATCGGCGGCAACTGCACCGTCAGCTGCATGCTGATGGGCGTGGGCGCGCTCTACAAGGCCGGCCTGGTCGAGTGGATGAGCACCCAGACCTACCAGGCGGCGTCGGGCGGCGGCGCGCAGCACATGCGCGAGCTGCTGACGCAGTTCGGCACGCTGAACGCCGAGGTGAAGGGCCTGCTCGACGACCCCAAGAGCGCGATCCTCGAGATCGACCGCAAGCTGGTCGCGAAGCAGCGTGCGCTCGGCCAGGCCGAGACGGCCAACTTCGGCGTGCCGCTGGCCGGCAGCCTGATCCCGTGGATCGACAAGGACCTGGGCAACGGCATGAGCAAGGAAGAGTGGAAGGGCCAGGCCGAGACCAACAAGATCCTCGGCCAGGGCGAAGGCTTCGGCACGCCGGCGGTTCCGGTCGACGGCTTCTGCGTGCGCGTCGGCGCGATGCGCTGCCACAGCCAGGCGCTCACCTTCAAGCTCAAGAAAGACGTGCCGATGGCCGACATCGAGGCCTTGATCGCGAACGACAACGCGTGGGTCAAGGTCGTGCCGAACAACCGCGAAGCCACGCTGGCCGACCTGACGCCGGTCGCGGTGACCGGCACGCTGACGATCCCGGTCGGGCGCCTGCGCAAGATGGCGATGGGCCCGGAGTACCTGGGCGCGTTCACCATCGGTGACCAGCTGCTGTGGGGCGCGGCCGAACCGCTGCGCCGCATGCTGCGGATCCTGCTGGATGCTCAATAGGCAGCAGGCCGCTCGGTAAGCAAGTGTGAATGGAGTGTCTCGTTGCGTTGCCCGACCGCAACAGGACACTCCGAAGTACCTCGGAATCCCGTCTGCGGCGGGAATGTCAGCCAATGCATGAGCTTGTCTTCGTATCTAGTTGATGTTATTGTGTTTTCTACTGCGCCTGGGGTGCGTGTGGAATAACACCAATCGACGGGAGCCCTGCACACTGCCCGCCACCTCCAATTGGGAGACGCCTTGAAAAGAAATTCGCTGTTCGCTCGCCGCTTCGCACTGACTGGCGTGGCCGTCGCTGCCATGTGTTTGTCCGCTGCCAACGCCTGGGCCCTGGGCCTCGGCCGCATGCAGGTTCAGTCGGCGCTGGGTGAGACCCTGCGCGCAGAAATCGACGTCACCAGCCTGTCGCCCGAAGAGGCATCCGCCCTGAACGTGCGCATCGCGCCGCCCGAGTCGTACCGCGCCGCCGGCGTCGACTACAACCAGGTGCTGCCCGCCACGCAGGTCTCGCTGCAACGCCGTGCCGATGGCCGGCCCTACCTGCGCGTCACGAGCGATCGTGCGGTGCAGGAGCCTTTCGTCGACGTGATCCTCGAGATCACCTGGTCGAGCGGCCGCCTGGTGCGCGAATACACGATGCTGTTCGACCCGCCGTCGACGCGCAACCTCGCCGCCGCGCCGACGACCTCGCCGGGGCTGTCCTCGGCCACCGAGGCCGCGGCCGCCGCGTCGGCAGCCGCACCGGCCCCGCGCAGCAGCACCCGCCCCGCACC
>NZ_JBFUEB010000102.1:0-22421 GCF_056404395.1 Rhizobacter sp. P2_D12
GGCACCGGCGTCGGAACGGCCGCCGGCCTCGGCGGTGCCGGCGCACGCGGCGGCGGCGGCGGCGGTGCCAGCGTCACCCGCAACGGCCCCCACACCTCGGCCCGCTGCGCCGCGCCGCCGTTCGGCCGCCCGGTCTGCGTGCCGATCCACATCACCGCCAGCACGTGCAGCACCAGCGACAGCGTGACGAACTGCGCCAGCGTCGCGCGCTCCTGGGCCGACACGCGCAGGCTGTCGGCCGGGTGGGGCGGAAGGATGGGCAGGGAACTCATCGTGGCGTCCAGCCGCGAGCATCGCATGCCATGATCGCGCGGTGGAAGCCGTCCCCGACCGTTTCGAGCACGCAAGCGACCGTGCGCAGTTCAAGCAGCCCGCGCACCGCGGCGGCATCGAGCTGTACCGCGCGCACATCGTGCGCTATGCCTTCGAGCCTCACACGCACGAGGCCTATGGGCTGGGCGTGATCGATGCCGGCGTCGAGCGCTTCCGCTACCGCGGCAGCGACCACCTGGCGCCGCCGCAGTCGCTGGTGCTGATGAACCCCGACGTGCTGCACACCGGCCGCGCCGAGACCGAGCACGGCTGGCGCTACCGCATGGCCTACATCGATGCCGACCTGCTCGGCCAGGTGAGCGGCGAAGCCGGCTGGTCGTTCGCCGAACCGGTGCTGCAGCATGCCGAGAGCGCGCGGCGCACCGGCGTGGCACTGCAGGCGCTGTGGTCAGCCGATTCGGCGCTGGCTTTCGACGGGGCGCTGCTCGAGCTGCTGCAGGCGGTGCAGCCGCATGCGCGACGCCTGCCGGCCACGGACAATGCCAGGCCGGCCGGCAGCGATGCCGCGCTGCAACGCGCGATCGAGTTGATGCACGACCGGCTGGCCGACCCGCTGTCGCTGGCCGACCTGGCACAGGCGGCGGGCCTGAGCCCGTTCCACTTCCAGCGCCGCTTCAAGGCGCGTCACCACGCGACACCGCACCAGATGCTGATGGCGCTGCGGCTGTTGCGCGCCAAGCGGCAACTCGCGGCCGGCATTGCGCCGGCCCAGGTCGCCGCCGACAACGGGCTGGTCGATCAGGCCCACCTGACGCGGCGCTTCGCCGGCATGTACGGTGTCACGCCGGCGAGGTACCAGCAGCAGGTGCGCTGACGATCAGAACGAGTGGCGCAGGCCGGCTTCGAAGCCGGTCGACTTCTGGCCGGCGGCGATCGCCGGCGTGGTGCCGACGGCGAACTTCTGCGCGCCCTTGTTGTTGATGCGCGAAGCCGTCGTGTACAGCGCCGTGCGCTTCGACAGGTTGTACACGTAGCCCACGGCGACCAGCGTCGCGTCGTCGGCATCGGCCGTCTGCGTCGCGGTCGTGCCGCCCGACAGGTTGGCGCGGCCCACCGAGGCGCGCACCAGGCCGTTGCCCAGCGGCGCGCTCGCGCCCACCAGCAGCAGGTTCTCCTTGCGGTCGAGGAACTTGATCTGCGACACCGAACCCAGCAGCTTGACCACGCCCAGGTCGTACGAGACGCCCAGCGAGCCGACCTTGTACTTGTCCTCGGTGGCATTCGCGTCGGTCGTGCCGTACGAGCCCGACACGTTCAGCGGGCCGGCGGCATAGCCGATGCGACCGCCGACGTACTTGTTGCCCAGCGTGCCCTCGCCGGCCGCCACCGTCACCTGGCCGTACGCGCCGCCCAGGTTCTTCGGCAGGAAGTAGTTGATCTCGTTGTCGGCACGGGTGTTGGTGTTGACGGTGCCCGTCAGCTTCGACTGCAGGTTCGAGAACTTGCCGACGCCGTTGTCGCCGAAGGCGTCGAAGTCGGAGATGCCGGTGTAGCTCGGGGTGTAGTCGCGGCCGAGGCGGATCTCGCCGAAGTTGCCTTCGAGGCTGACCGTCGAGCGGCGGTGCCAGAACTTGCCGCTGCTGTTGATCGTGCCGTCGTCCGGGTTCAGCGCGGCTTCGAGCCAGAAGCCGGCCTTCAGGCCGTCGCCCAGGTCTTCGACGCCGCGGAAGCCCAGGCGGCTGCTGTTCAGGCCGTCGGTGCCGAGTTGCTTGACGTTGGTGTCGCCGTTCTTCACATAGCGGCCATTGACGTCGACGACGCCGAACACGGTGACGGAGGACTGCGCCGAGGCGCTGCCGGCCGCGGCGGCGAGCAGCGTGAACAGGGCGAGGGCGGGGGTGTGCTTCTTCATGTGGAAACTTCCAGGGACAGGGATGGGAGGGCGCCATTGCAACAAGGCTTGTCGGATGCGCGTATGACAGCCCTGCAATCTGTTGCAAGGCGTTGGCGCGGCCCGACACCCCCGGTGCGGTCACGGGGCTTTCATGGCCGTGTCACGAAGGCCGCCGCAGCAAGCCGGTACAAGACCGCGGCGCAGGCGGCGGCGACACTCGCGGCATGAACCCTGGCCTGTTGACCGGAACCCTGTTCGCCCTCGCCGCCGGCCTGATGTGGGGGCTGGTGTTCGTCGGTCCGCTGATGCTGGCGGACTACCCGGCCGCGCTGCAGTCCTTCGGCCGCTACCTGGCCTTCGGGCTGATCGCGCTGCCGCTCGGCTGGCTCGACCGCGCGCGCCTCGCGCAGCTGACGCGCGCCGACTGGACCGAGGCGCTGAAGCTCGCGGCCATCGGCAACGTCATCTACTACCTGTTCCTCGCCAGCGCGATCCAGCGGGCCGGCGGGCCGCTGCCGACCATGATCATCGGCACGCTGCCGGTCGTGATCGCGGTGTGCTCCAACCTGCGCGGCGGCGGCGTGCGCGGCGAGCCGCTGGCCTGGGGCCGGCTGCTGCCGTCGCTGCTGCTGATCGCGGCCGGCATCGCGCTGGTCAACCACGTCGAGATCGCGCAGCTGCGCGCCGATCCGGATGCCGACCTGGCGCGCTACGCGCTGGGCGCGGCGCTGGCGGTCGGCGCAGTGGCCTGCTGGACCTGGTACCCGCTGCGCAATGCCGACTGGCTGCGCGCCCACCCCGATCGCAGCCCGCGCAGCTGGGCCACGGCACAGGGTCTCGCGACCCTGCCGCTGGCGCTGCTCGGCTATGCGGGCACGTGGATCTGGATGCAGGCCAGCGGTGCAGCGTTCGAGATGCCCTTCGGCCCGCGCCCGACGGACTTCATCGGGCTCATGTTCGCGATCGGCCTGTTCGCGTCATGGCTGGGCACGCTGTGCTGGAACGAGGCCAGCCAGCGCCTGCCGACGGCCCTGGCGGGCCAGTTGATCGTCTTCGAGACGCTGTCGGCGCTGGCCTATGCGTTCGCGCTGCGGCGCAGCTGGCCTCAGGCCGAGACGCTGGCGGGTATCGTGCTGCTGATCGCCGGCGTGATGTGGGCGCTGCGCAGCAAGCCGTCGGTGCCGCCGGCGCTGTCGTCCGAACTGCACCCCTGAGGGGTCGATTCATCCAGGTCGTCCGGGGACGGTGCGTGCCGCTGGCGCATGCGGTCGCGGTACCAGGCGCTCACGCGCTCGGCAGCTTGCAGGGTTTCGATGTTCATGGTGGCGGTCGGATGGGAAGCAAAACGGCCCGGCCACGTACTGCACGGCCGGGCCCAGGGAGACTGAAGCGGTCAGTCGTCCACGCGTTTCAGGACGTCCTTGGCGGCGTCCTTGGTCTTCTGTTTCGCGTCGCCGTACGCAGCCTGCGACTTGCCGGCCACCTGGTCGGCCACGCCTTCGCCGCGCAGGCGATCACTGTCGACCACCTTGCCGGTGGCTTCCTTGATCTTTCCCTTGACGTCCTTGGCACGTCCCTTGATCTGGTCCTCGTTCATGCTGAACTCCTGGTCTCGCGACGCGGGTTGCGCCGCCCGTGAGAACAGTGTGGGCGCTGGCTCGCGCCAGGTCTGTCGGACTTGGCCGCGATCGTTGTCAGACAAGACCGCTGGCGGGTCAGGTCAGGGGGCCAGCGCTTCGTCCAGCACCTCGACCCAGTGCCGCACCGGGATCACGGTGCCGCTCTGCAGGTGCTGGATGCAGCCGACATTGGCCGACACGATGGCCTGCGGCTGCAGCGCGTCCAGGTGACCGAGCTTGCGGTCGCGCAGCTGGTACGCGAGCTGCGGCTGCAGCACCGAGTAGGTTCCGGCCGAGCCGCAGCACAGGTGGCTTTCGCTGGCCGCCACGCGCACCTCGAAGCCGAGCGTCGCCAGGTGCGTCTCGATGCCGCCGCGCAACTGCTGGCCGTGCTGCAGCGTGCACGGCGGGTGGAAGGCGAGCGACTTGATCGGCAGCTTGCGCAGGCGCGGCTTCAGGCGCGGCACCAGGTCGGGCAGCAGCTCGCCGAGGTCGCGCGTCAGCCCAGCGATGCGCTGCGCCTTCTCGGCATAGGCCGGGTCGTGCGCCAACGCATGGCCGTAGTCCTTCACCGTCACGCCGCAGCCGGACGCGTTCATCACGATCGCCTCGACCTGGTCGGACATCACCAGCGGCCACCAGGCGTCGATGTTGCGCCGCATGTCGTCCAGCCCGCCGTCGACGTCGCCCAGGTGGCTGCGGATCGCGCCGCAGCAGCCGGCCTCGTCGGCCACCAGCGTCTGGATGCCGGCGGCATCGAGCACGCGCGCCGTCGCGCTGTTGATGTTGGGTGCCAGCGCCGGTTGCACGCAGCCCATCAGCAGCAGCACCTTGCGCGGGTGCTGGCGCGTCGGCCAGCGGTGTGCCGACGCGGCGGCGCGCGGCGGCACCTTGTGGCGCAGCGCGGCCGGCAGCAGCGGGCGCACCGCCTGGCCAACTTTCAGCGCCGGCGCGAACAGCGGCGAGGTCAGGCCTTCCTTCAGCAGCCAGCGCACGGCACGCTCGCCGCGCGGGCGCTCGACACGCTCGTCGACCAGCTTGCGGCCGATCTCGACCAGCGCGCCGTACTGCACGCCCGACGGGCAGGTGGTCTCGCAGTTGCGGCAGGTCAGGCAGCGGTCCAGGTGCTGCTGCGTGCTGCGCGTGACGGGCTCGCCTTCGAGCACCTGCTTCATCAGGTAGATGCGGCCGCGCGGGCCGTCGAGCTCGTCCCCCAGCAGCTGGTAGGTCGGGCAGGTGGCGGTGCAGAAGCCGCAGTGCACGCACTTGCGCAGGATCGCCTCGGCGGCGTCGCCGTCGCGCGTGCCCTTGAACTCGGAGGACAGCCTGGTTTGCATCGATCAGAGATCCGGGTAGAGGCGGCCGGGGTTGAACACGCCCTGCGGGTCGAAGGACTTCTTCAGCTCGCGGTGGATGCGGTCCAGCGGGGCGTGCAGCGGCGCGAAGGCGCCGGCGGACTTGTCCTGGGCCATGAAGAGCGTCGCATGGCCGCCGACACGCGCCGCGGCATCGCGGATCGGCTCGGCCGGCGCCGCGCTGCACAGCCAGCGCTGCGCGCCGCCCCATTCGATCAGCTGCTCGCCCGACACCGGAAGCGGCGGCGCGGTGCTGGGCACCGACAGCCGCCACAGCGCGCCGCCGTGCGCGACGGCCTGCTTGGCCTTCTCGAAATATTCGTCGTCGTGGTTGCGCAGCCCGCGCCAGAACGCGATCGCCTGCGTCGGCTCGATGACCTCGCCGCCCAAGGCCTGCAGCGCCGACTGCACCGCCGCGAGCGCGCCGCGCAGCCGCACCACCAGCATGCCGTCCCACCAGGCGCTGGCGTTGATCGGCAGCGGCAGGCTGCTCCATTCGTTGATCTTCTGCATCGCGCTGATCTGCGCCAGCTCGAAGCGCACGGTGGCGGTGGCCGGCGCCAGCGGCAGCACCTTCAGCGACACCTCGAGGATCACGCCCAGCGTGCCGAGCGAGCCGGCCAGCAGGCGCGACACGTCGTAGCCGGCGACGTTCTTCATCACCTGGCCGCCGAAGCTCAGCACCTCGGCGCGGCCGTTCAGCAGCGTCGCACCGAGCACGTAGTCGCGCACCGCGCCCACCGACACGCGGGCCGGGCCCGACAGCCCGGCCGCCACCATGCCGCCGACGGTGGTGCCGGGGCCGAAGTGCGGCGGCTCGAACGGCAGGTACTGGTTCTTCTCGGCCAGCGCGGCCTCGAGCGTGGCGAGCGCGGTGCCGCAGCGCGCGGTGACGACGAGCTCGGTCGGCTCGTAGCTGGAGATGCCCTCGAGCACCGTGGTGTCGAGCAGCTCGCCTTGCGGCGGCTCGCCGTAGAAGTCCTTGGTGCCGCCGCCGCGGATGCGCAACTGGGCGCCGGCGGCGCGGGCGGCTTCGACCTGGTCGATCAGGATTTGCAACGCGGGATCGTGGGTCATCGAGGTCAGAAGCGTGGGATGTCCGCGAACGGCAGCAGGCCGCGCTTGACGTGCATGCGCCCGTACTCGGCGCAGCGCACGAGCGTCGGGATCACCTTGCCCGGGTTCAGCAACCCGGCCGGATCGAAGGCGTGCTTCACCGCCAGCATCTGTTGCCGCTCCGCATCCGAGAACTGCACGCACATCGACGACAGCTTCTCGACGCCCACGCCGTGCTCGCCGGTCACCGAACCGCCCATCGCGACGCTGGTCTCCAGGATGTCGGCGCCGAACAGCTCGCAGCGGTGCAGCTGGTCGGGGTCGTTGGCATCGAACAGGATCAGCGGGTGCAGGTTGCCGTCGCCGGCATGGAACACGTTGGCACAGCGCAGGCCGTATTTCTTCTCCATCTCGCCGATCGCGAGCAGGATGTCGGCCAGCCGCTTGCGCGGGATGGTCGAATCCATGCACATGTAGTCGGGGCTGATGCGCCCGCTGGCCGGGAACGCGTTCTTGCGCCCGCTCCAGAACTTGAGCCGCTGCGCCTCGTCCTTGCTGACCTCCATGCGCGTCGCGCCGCTGCCGGCCAGCACGTCCAGCATGCGGCCGATCTCCTCGGCCACCTCTTCCGGCGTGCCGTCGCTCTCGCACAGCAGGATGGCCTGCGCGTTCAGGTCGTAGCCGGCCTGCACGAAATCCTCGACCGCCGCGGTCATCGGCTTGTCCATCATCTCCAGCCCGGCCGGGATGATGCCGGCGGCGATCACGTTGGCCACCGCATCGCCGGCCTTGCGGATGTCGTCGAAGCTGGCCATGATGCAGCGCGCCTGCAGCGGCTTGGGCACCAGCTTCACCGTCACCTCGGTGACGACGGCCAGCATGCCCTCGCTGCCGATCAGTACCGACATCAGGTCCAGGCCCGCCGCATCCAGCGCCTCCGAGCCGAACTCGACCGGCTCGCCCTGCCCGGTGAAGCCGCGCACGCGCAGCACGTTGTGCACCGTCAGGCCGTACTTCAGGCAGTGCACGCCGCCGGAGTTCTCGGCCACGTTGCCGCCGATGCTGCAGGCGATCTGGCTGCTCGGGTCGGGCGCGTAGTACAGGCCGAAGGGAGCGGCCGCCTCGCTGATCGCGAGGTTGCGCACGCCGCACTGCACGACGGCCGTGCGCGCCAGCACGTCGACCTTCAGGATGCGGTTGAACTTGGCCAGGCTCAACGTCACGCCCAGTGCCAGCGGCAGCGCGCCGCCGCTCAGGCCCGTGCCGGCGCCGCGCGCCACCACCGGCACGCCGAGCCGGTCGCAGGCGCGCAGCACGGCCGCGACCTGGTCCTCGGTCTCGGGCAGCACCACCACCAGCGGCTGCTGGCGGTAGGCCGTCAGCCCGTCGCATTCGTAGGGGACGGTGTCTTCGCTGCGCGACAGCAGCGCATGCGCCGGCAGCAGCGGCGCGAGTTCGGCCACGACCTGGGCGCGGCGCTGCGCGCGCTCGTCGGCCGACGGGCCGGCCGATGGTTTGGCCGATGGGTGGTCGTTCGGCGCTTCGATTCTCTCGGGGGCATTCACGGCGGCAGGGTTCCGGCGGCAGCGGGTTCAAGAGCCCACGACTGTAGCGCGTGCCCCGGCCCCACGATGTCTCAGGCGGGCGTGGTGAACACCGTCAGCACGCCGGTGTAGCCGTACAGGTGGTGGCGCGCGATCTCGCCGGCCGCGAAGAAGCCGACCAGCGGCACGTCGCCGAGCGCGCGCCGCACGATCGCCAGCTCGGCCGACGGCGCCCCGAAGTGCGGCCCGCCGCGCCCGGCGCAGCTGACGTAGAGCGCGCCGGCCATGCGCCGCGCGGCATGCGGCGCGCCGTGGCCGTCGGGGCCCTGCTGCAGCGCCAGCGCGGTCTCGCGCGGCATCGCCTCGGGCTCCAGCTCTTCGCGGATCTCGCTGCAGATGCGCACCAGGTCGCGCCGCGCTGCCTCGGTGCTGCGGCGGCAGAAGGCCAGGTGCATGCCGGGCTCGACGCTGTCGCTGACCGCGACGCCGCGCTGCTGCGGGTCGATGCCGACCAGGTGGCGCACCCGCGTGTCGGTGCCGAACTGGCCCGGCCGCGCCATCAGGTCGTCGCGGCTGTCGCTCAGCCCGACCAGGGTCTGGCGCAGCTGGGGCAGCGCATCGCGCGGCTCGCCCGGGTCGACCTTCAGGTCGCGCAGCAGGCAGTCGAGCGCCGCCTCGCCGTCGAGCTGGGTCACGATGTTGCGCTCGCCCTGCGTGATCAGGCGCGCCGGGCCGACCGGCTGGCAACCCTGGGTCACGCGCGACACCAGCGCCACGTCGCGGCTGAAGGCGACGCCCGACAGCCCGCCGTCGAACACGCCATCGGCGATGTGCAGCGCCTGCGTGCGCGCCGAGGCCAGCCCGCCGAACAGGTAGCCGGTGGCGGTGCGGTCGCTCATCTCGGCGATCAGCTCGGCCAGGTCGGTCGCGCCGGGGTCGGCATGCACCAGCGCCGTGCTGGCCGCGAAGCCGGCGCTGCCGTGCAGCGGCGCGGCACCGGAGAAGACGCGGAACTGCTCGCGCGGCAGCTCGGACAGCATCAGCGCCAGCGCCGGTTCGTCGAAGTACTCGACGCCATTGGCCGCGATGCCGACGCCGACCGCGCCGACCCAGGCGACGCCCGGCCAGCGCCGGCGCAGTTCGTCCAGCAGCTCGTTCGCATGCGGCGCGTAATGGTCGCTCAGGTAGACCCAACCCAGCGTCGGCTGCGTGATGTGCGCGCCGCCGGGGTCGGCGCGCTGCGCTTCGATCTGCGCCGCCGACAGAGCCAGCGCCATGCGCCAGTCCGGGTGCGTCGCGTGGGCGTGGGCGAAGAGCTTCATCCGCAGGCCGTCCCGGTCAGCCGCGCGGCGCGGCGCGCTTGCGCGCGCTGGCCTTGGCGGCGGCGCCGGCCGCCGCCTTCGCGGTCTTCAAGGCCACCTGGCCGGGCAGCGTCGCGGCCTTCTTCAGCGTCTGGCCGGCAGCGTCCACCGATTGCTTGACCATCGCGCCGGCCAGGTTGCGCGCCGCATCCGACGCGCTGTCCTTCATCGCGGTGGCGGCCAGCTCGCTGAACTGCTTGGTCAGCGCACCCCACCACTGCATCGGGTCGACGGCCGGCGCGGGTTCGGCGGATTTGCGTGCGGCCTTCTTCGCCGGTGCGGGCGGGGCCGCCGCAACGCTGGGCGCGGCCGCCGGCTTCAGCGTCAGCGATTCGCGCAGGTCTTCCATCTGCACGTTCATCGTCTTCAGCGTCGACAGCGTCATGCGCTGCACCTCGAGCGCCTGGATGGTCGCGCCCAGCATGCGGGCGTTCTGCTCGAGCCAGAACTGCACGGTGCGCAGCTCCTCGATGCGCTTCTCGAGCTCCTCGGGGTTCAGCGTCGGCGCGACCCACTGGCCGATGCTGGGCAGCGCGGCCCCGGCGTTCTTCACCAGGCCTTGCAGGAAGTCGAACCCGGGCACCAGCTTGGTGAAGTTCGGGGCCTCGGCCATGGTGTCTCCTTGTGGTGGTGTCTGCTGCTTTCCCGACACCGATTGTGCACGCCTTGCACGGCCGGGCGCCCGCGCGCAAGCCCTAGGAAGCCCGACCTGAAAACTCTTGCAGGTTGTTGCCTATCTGCGTTGACGCGCCCCGGCTTCTGCCCGACCCTGCGTGCGCGCCGCGGACTGTCGGCGCTTTTGCTTCCAACCTCACAAGGGATGAAACATGACAAAGCGATCCATGCATCGAATCTCTCTGCGCAGGGTGTTGTCAGCCCTGCTGGTCCTGACGGGCGCCACCGCGCTCTCGGCCCATGCCGGCGTCCTGTCGGCGGCAGCAGCGGCCCAGAGCATCACCGCAGTACCCCAGGCCGACGTACCGACCCCCACCGACCGGCTGATCATCAAGTACCGCAGCGGCGCAGCCGGCGCCGCATCCACGGCCTCCACCACCGAGCGTGCCGTGCTGCACCGCAGCGCCCAGGATGTCGCGCTGCGCGCCGGCGTGCAGATGCAGTTGCTGCGCGTGGGCGCGCTCGACACCCACGTGATGAAGCTGGACCGTCGCCTGGCGCAGGCCGACGTCGCCCAGATCGCGCGTGACATCGCGGCCTCCGACCCGAACGTCGAGTACGCCGAGCCCGACCGTATCCTGCATGCGCTGTTCACGCCCAACGACACGCAGTACGGCCAGCAATGGCAGTACTTCGAGGCCACGGCGGGCCTGCGGTTGCCGGACGCGTGGGAGAAGTCCACCGGCACCGGCGTCGTCGTGTCGGTGATCGACACCGGCTACCGGCCGCACGCCGACCTGGCGGCGAACATCCTGCCCGGCTACGACTTCATTGCCGACACGGCCACCGCCAACGACGGCGGCGGGCGCGACAGCGATGCGAAGGATCCGGGCGACTGGATCACCGCCGGCGAATGCGGCAGCGGCAGCGCGGCCGAATCGAGCAGCTGGCACGGCACGCACGTGGCCGGCACCATCGCGGCGGTCACCAACAACGGCAGCGGCGTGGCGGGCGTGGCGTTCAACGCCAAGGTCGTGCCGGCGCGCGTGCTGGGCAAGTGCGGCGGCTACACCTCGGACATCGCGGCGGCCATCATCTGGGCCTCGGGCGGCACGGTGAGCGGCGTGCCGGCCAATGCCAACCCGGCGCGCGTGATCAACATGTCGCTCGGCGGCAGCGGCGCGTGCGACACCACCTCGCAGAACGCCATCACCTCGGCCCGCAGCCGCGGGACGGTGGTGGTGGTGGCGGCCGGCAACAGCAATGCCAACGCCTCCGGCTTCTCGCCGGCGAGTTGCAGCGGCGTCATCACCGTGGCGGCCACGAACCGCAGCGGCGGGCGCGCGTACTACTCGAACTACGGCGCCATCGTGGACGTCGCGGCCCCGGGCGGCGACGTGCGCTCGAGCTCGGCGAACGGCATCCTGTCGACGCTGAACTCGGGCTCGACGACGCCGGGCTCCGACAGCTTCGCCTACTACCAGGGCACGTCGATGGCGACGCCGCACGTGGTGGGCGTGGTGGCGCTGATGCTCGCGAAGAACCCGTCGCTGACGCCGGACCAGGTGGAGACGCTGCTGAAGTCGTCGTCGCGGGCGTTCCCGGCCACCTGCTCGCAATGCGGCGCAGGCCTGGTGGATGCCAACGCGGCGGTCGATGCAGCGGGGGGCGGCACGACGACGCCGCCGACGCCGGTGACGGACACCGAGTCGAACAACACGCTCGCGACGGCGCAGGCGGTGAACAAGAACTCGCTGGTCTCCGGCACCGTCGCCAGCAGCTCCGACACCGACTACTTCAAGGTGACGGTGGCCAGCGGCAGTTCGCTGGCCGCGACGCTGACGCCGAACACCAGCTCCGACTACGACCTGTACATCTACAACGCCAGCGGCACGCAGCTCGCGCAGAGCGAGAAAGGCACCGGGCAGGTCGACTCGGCCTCGGTGAGCAACAGCAGCGCGAGCGCGGTGACGTACTACGTGCGCGTGCTGTACTACAGCGGCGGCACCGGCGCCACGAACGGCAAGTACACGCTGCTCCTCAACTGATCAGCGCTTGAAGACGATGCGCTCCACGCGGTAGCCGCGCTTCTTCAGCAGGGCCGGGAGGCCCTGCGGCCCGATCATGTGCAGGCTGCCGACGGCGGCGAACACCGTTTCGCCGCCGTCGTGCCACGCCGCGATCTGTGCCGCCATCGCCGGGTTGCGCTCGTCCAGCATGCGGCGCATGTCGCGCCGGTCGTCCTCGGACTCCATGCACTGGCACCAGCTGGCGTAGCGCTCGAGCTCGTCGAGCCGGCTGCCCGACCAGACGTCGGCGATGCGCTTGAGCATGCGGCGCGTGCGGCCGGTCTCCAGCTCGGCCAGCGTCTTGTCGATCATCTCGACCCGCTGTTCGGCCGTGCCGCCGGTCAGCATGTCGATCTGCATCTCGGGCGTCTCGAGCGAGCTGACCGTCTTGCCCAGCTGGTGGCCGAGCAGCGCGAGGAAGGCGTCGATGCCGTAGGCCGGGTCCAGCCCGTCGGCGCGGCCGGCGGTGACGGCCAGGTTCAGCGCCAGCATCACCGGGCTCAGCGCCTGGCGCAGCGTGTCGGGGATGCAGGCGCTGCGCGCCTGCGCCTGCAGCCGGGCGGCCAGCGGCGGAGGCAGCGTCTCGTCGCCGGCCGGGCCCTGCGCGGCCCCCAGGCGCTGCGCGATGTCGGCGTCGGTGATGTCGAGTTCGAGCGCGACGCGCCGGCTCTCGCGCACCGCCGCGCTCACCGCCGGGCCGGGGATCACCCAGTCGGGCCGCGCGACGTGCATGGTGCCGTACAGCCACGAGTCGTGGCCGCCCTTGCTGATGCGCCACAGGAAGCCGCGGTCGCGCGCGCCGCCGGGGTCCGCCTGGGCCGACAAGGCGCGCGCCGCCTGGGCCGCGGCCTGGCGCGAGCAGGCCGGGTCGGCCTCCTGCGCCGACGCGCTGGTCGCGAGCAGGGCCATGGACAGCACGGCGAGCGGCCGGCGCAGGGCACGCAGGAAGGAGGCGAAGGGCGTCATGGCTGCGACTGTAGCCAAGCTGCGCCACAATCGCCCGCACCATGCGCAGCCTGTTTCATCTCGCCTTCCATGTGCGCGACCTCGACGCCGCGCGCCGCTTCTACGGCGGCGTGCTCGGCTGCCGCGAGGGCCGCAGCACCGACACCTGGGTCGATTTCGATTTCTTCGGGCACCAGGTCTCGCTGCACCTGGGCGAGCCGTTCGCGACGACGGACACCGGCCGCGTCGGTGCGCACCTCGTGCCGATGCCGCACCTGGGCGTGGTGCTGGAGCTGCCCGACTGGCAGGCGCTGGCCGCGCGGCTGCAGGCCGCCGGCACCGAGTTCGTGCTGCCGCCGAGCGTGCGCTTCGAGAACGAGCCGGGCGAGCAGTGGACGATGTTCTTCCGCGATCCGTCGGGCAACCCGATCGAGGTCAAGGGCTTCCGGTCGTTCGACGCGGTCTACGACCACTGAATCCCGGATTGTCATCCGGGCTACAAGCGCTCGCAGCCCGGATGACCATCCGGGATCAGGCGGCGCCACCGCGCCAGCGTGTCGGCATCCGGCAGGTCGTCCCCCAGCGCGTCGATCGCACGCCCGAACCACGAACCGGCCTCGGCCTCGCGTCCGAGTGCCAAGAGGTTCTCGCCCAGCTCGGCGAACACCCAGCCGTCCACCGCGCCGGCCTCGGCCCACTCGCGCTCCAGCCGCAGTTGAATCGCCAGCGCCGCTTCGTGGCGCCGCAAGGCGCGCAGCGTCCACGCCACCATCCAGTGCGCGATCCGCAGTTGCACCGGCTTGCCGTCGCGTTCGCGCGCCGCCAGGGCCTGCCGGAAGCTCGCCAGCGCTTCGTCGAAGCGGCCGGCGCCGTGCAGGCTCATGCCGATGTTGTTGGCGAGCGACCCCTCCCAGGCGCGGGCGTTCGGCTCGTCCGAGGCCAAGGCGAGGGCCAGCGCGCGGTCGTTCCAGGCCAGCTGGTCGGCGGTATCGGGCTCGACCAGCGCGACCATGTGCATCGCGTCCACCGCCAGCTCGTCCAGCCGCGCGGCGCGCGCCAGCTCGACTGCCTGCGCGAACAGGGGCCGCGCCTGCTGCCGCTCGCCGGCCGAGCGCAGCGTGCGGCCGCGCTCGAGCAGGTGGCGCACGCGCGGCTCGGGCCCGGCGCCGTCCAGCGCCGGCAGCAGCGCGTCGAGCTCGGCATGTGCCTGCGCGAACTGACGCCGCAGGCTGTGCGTGCGAGCGATCTGCGTGCGCAGCGACAGCGCGTCGTCGCCCTGCGCTTCGGCCAGCAGGCGGCGGAACACGGCTTCCGACGTCGCCGGGTCGTCGAAATCCCAGAGCGATCGGATGTTCATCGTGTGTTGTGCGGGAGCCATGCGTACTTGCGCAGGGCGCCAATATGCCATTCATACCCCTGTTGTGCCATTCTGACGCAGCGTTGCATACCGCTTGCCAGGCGATTTGTCCTTGGATTCAATGCGCCGGGTTCATTGGGATCAGGGACAAGACGATGAGAACGAGATGGATGGGCGCCATTGCGGCGCTGTCGCGCATGGCGAAGCGGCTGGTGTTCGCGCTGGCGTTCGTGACCGCGGTGCTGGCGGGCACGCTGTCGGTGCCGACGAGCGCGCATGCGGAGGGCAGCATCTTCCTGGAGTCGAACTGCTGGAACTCGGGGGTGTGGGGCACAGCCATCAAGCCCTATGCCCGACCGAGCAAGCAATGGCCGGAAGGCTGCTTCGACACGCCGCTGGAGGTGGTCAACGCGAACTGCCGACTGTCGCTGGCGCTGGGCCATGCCGAGACGTGCGAGCTCTACCAGGCGCCGGCGGCGCTGACCGACATCACCCAGACGACCACGGGCGTGAACCACGCCAAGGGCGGTACGCAGGGCGAGAACTACATGAGCGTGCCGGTGGGCTGGTTCGGGCTGTGCCCGGAGCACTCGGTGAGCAAGGGCGGGCTGGAGTGCGGCTGCGATGCCGGCTTCGGCCCCGGCGGCGAGGACGGCAAGCAGTGCGTGCCGGTGAGCGTGGTGTCGCAGGCGAACACGCCGCCGTGCAACTGCAAGAGCGATCCGCTGGTGGCGAACCCGATCTCGCCGCTGCGCGGGGTCAAGCGCGAGACGGTGGGGCTGGGCGTTCAACTGGCCGGATTGCCGCTGGCGCTGACCTACGACAGCAGCGACCTGGTCCCCAGGACCCCGGCGGAAGCGAACGACGGGGCGGGGGCGCAGATCCTGGCCCCGCAGTTCGGGCGCCCGGGCTGGCACGGCACGCTGTGGCGGCATCTGTCCACGGCCGCGGGGGCCGAGGACGGCGAGGTCATCGCGCACGTGACGCGCGGCGACGGCACGGTGGACATCTTCAAGCGCCAGGGCAGCGGCCCCTACGCATCCGCCAGCGGCAGCGCCAACCGCTTGCAGACGGACGCCGCAGGCGGCCTGCGCCTGGACGACGTGCGCGCCAACGCGCAGGAGATCTACGACGGAGCCGGCCGGCTGAGCCAGATCGCATGGATCGACGGGCGGCGGCTGACGCTGAGCTACGGCAGCGGCGCGACGCAGGACAAGCCGGTGGGGGCGAGCGACGGCCACGGGCGCACGCTGGGCATCGAGTACAACGCCGACCCGAGGAAGTACGGGCTGGGCCTGCCGTCGCGCTTCACCGACCCGGCGGGCGCGGTGAGCACGCTGGAGTACGGCGGCTACACGACGCTGGACCAGCTGACTTGGCCCGACGGCACGTCCAGGCGCTTCCTGTACCAGGCGGCGAACCTGGTGTCGGCGCTGACGGGCATCGTCGACGAGGCGGGGGTGCAGTACGCGAGCTTCGGCTACGACAGCACGGGCCTGGCGATCAGCAGCGAGCACGCCGGGGGCGTGGGCCGGTACGCGACGAGCTACGGCACGCCGCCGGGGATGCAGGCGGTATCGACCCCGGGCCGTGCGGTGTCGCAGCGCACGTGGCGCTGGACGGCGCCGCAGGACGTGGTGGTGACGCAGCCCAACGGCGCGACGCAGCGCTGGAGCGCCATCCGCGTGAACGGGCACAACGCGCTGCAAAGCCGCGAACAGCCGGCGGGCTCGGGCAGTAGCACCGCCACCAGCGCGCAGACCTACGACGACAAGGGCAACCTGACCAGCCGCGACGACTTCAACGGAATCCGCAGCTGCTTCCAGAACGATGAAGCCCGCAACCTGGAGACCGCGCGCGTCGAGGGCCTGGGCACGCAGGCGGCCTGCAGCAGCGCGACGGCGATCACGGCCGTACTGCCCGCCGGTGCCCGCAAGACCACGACCGAGTGGCACCCGCAGTGGAGCCTGCGCAGCAAGGTCGCGGAGCCGGGCCGGATCACGACGAACGTCTACAACGGCCAGCCCGACCCGTCCGCGGGCAATGCCATCGCGGCCTGTGCGCCAGCATCCGCCACCCTGCCCGACGGCAAGCCGATCGTGGTGCTGTGCAAGCAGCTCGCGCAGAGCACGACGGACACGGACGGCCACCTGGGCTTCAGCGCCAGCGCACAGCCCGGCAGCCCGGTGCGGGTGACGCGCTGGACCTACAACCAGGACGGCCAGGTGCTGACGGTGCGCGGCACGCGCGCGGACCTGGACGACTCGTTCAGCTTCAGTTACTACGCCGACACCAACGGGGACCACACCCACGGAGACTTGCAGTCGATCACCGACGCCAAGGGCAAGGTGACCCGCTTCGACAAGTACAACCGCTACGGCCAGGTGCTGCAGAGCGCGGACCCGAACGGGATCGTGACGGTGAACGGCTACGACGCGCGGCAGCGGTTGATCACCCGCACGGTGGGCGGCGAGACGACGACCTATGGCTACGACCCGGTGGGGCAGCTGACGCGGGTGACGCAGCACAACGGCAGCTGGGTGGGCTTCGAGTACGACGCGGCGCACCGCAGGACGGCGAGCACCGACAGCGACGGCAACCGCATCGAGGACACGCTGGACAACGCGGGGCAGAGCACGGGCCAGACGGTGCGCGACCCGCAGGGCGCGCTGGCCGCAAGGGTGGCGCGGGTGCTGGACGCGCTGGGGCGGCTGCAGCAGCAGACGCGCCCGGGAGAAGGTTCGCTGTACGGAGCCTGGCAGGGCACCAGTCCCGGCACCTGGATCGCGCTGACCAGCGAAGGCCAGGGGTTCCAGGCTCCGCAGGAGACGTCCCAGGCCTGGCGGGTGCGCTACGGGGCGGACACGCGCTGGATCGAGCGCGAGGTGAACGGGGAGGGTTCGTGCAGCAACGCGTTCTTCGGGGCAGACCCGGCGCCGGGCGTGGTCAAGAGCTGCCAGCGCTATGCGGCGTCCGCGTCGCCGGCCGGCTGGAATACCCTTGCCACCGAAGGCCAGAGCTTCGCGGCGACCCGGGTGTGGCGGGTGCGTTATGGCGTGGACACGCGCTGGATCGAGCGCGAGGTGGTCGGGCTGACGCCGTGCACCTATGTGTTCTTCGGCGGCGACCCGGCGCCGGGGGTGAGCAAGAGCTGCCAGCGCTACGACAGCGCGGCGAGCGCGCCGCCCACGGCATCTGCGGCGGTGGAGCGCTACGAGTACGACGCCGAGGGCAACCCGACGCGGCAGACGCAGGCCCCGGACGGGCTGAACCTGCAGACGCAGCTGGTCTACGACGCGCTGGAGCGGGTGAAGGAGAGCACCGATCCGGCGGGATACAGGACGAGCCTGCAATACGACGGAGCCGACCGGCTCACGCAGGTCACCGACCCGAGGAACCTGAGCACGCAGTACGCGCGCAACGGCTTCGGCGAGACGACGCAGCTCAGCAGCCCGGACACCGGGACGGCGACACGGACCTTCGACGAAGCGGGCAACCTGAAGACCCGCAGCGACAGCCGCGGGGTGCTGGAGAGCTACAGCTACGACGCGCTGAACCGGTTGACGACGGCGGTCTACAGCCAAGGTGGACAGACGAGCCAGACGCTCAGCTGGGGCTGGGACATGACAGGCCCGGGGTACAGCAACGGGCTGGACCGGCTGGGCCGCACGGATCACTCCAACGGCAGCGCGCGCTGGCAGTACGACCCGCTGGGCCGGGTGACGCAGGCGACGCAGACGGTCAATGCTTCCGCCAATGCGAACCCCGCCACGGTGACCACCACGGTTCAATACGGCTACACGCTGGGGCGCTTGACGAGCATCACGTACCCGTCGGGGCGCCAGGTGGGGATCGCCTATGGCGGGCGGCGCATCGGCGCGCTGAGCCTGGCGCAGAGCGCCGGGGGGCCGACGACGCCGCTGCTCAGCGAGATCCGCTGGGAGCCCTTCGGATCGTGGCGCGGCTGGAAGTGGGCGATGGCGGGAACAGTCCCCGACATCGCGCAGCGGCAGGAGCGCTACTCCGACCAGGGCGGACGGCTGGTGCGCTACCGGCTGGGTGAGAACTACCGCGACGTCAGCTACGACGCGGCGCTGCGCATCACCGGCTTCACGCACCTGAACGCGACCGACGGCTCACCGCAGACCGCGCTGGACCAGGTGTTCTTGTACGACGCGAACAGCCGGCTGACCTTGATCGCCACCGCGAACTCGACCTGGAGCATCGCCTACGACGCCAACGGCAACCGCACCGGCGTGAGCCTGAACGGCGAGCCCAGCACCTACACGACCGAGGCGACGAGCAACCGGCTGACGGCGATCAGCAACCCACCGCGTAGCTTCGGCTATGACAGCGCCGGGAGCACGACCAGCGACAGCGGCAACTACACCGCGACCTACAACCTGCGCGGGCAGTTGGAGACGATCACGACCGCCGCGGGGACGGCGACCTACACCTACGACGTTGATGGGCGGCGGGTGCGCAAGGTGACGAGCGCGGGGCCATCGAGCACGGTGATCTTCGTGTACGACCTCGACGGGCAGTTGCTCGGGGAGTATGACCAGGCAGGCAACGCGATCCGCGAGTACGTGTGGCTGGAGCACACGCCGGTGGCGATGTTCACGCCGGACCCGACCCTGGCCAATCCCGCCAGTGGAGCGCCGCTGGTGTACTTCATCCACACCGACCACCTGGATGCGCCGCGCATCGTGGTCGACCGCAACAACCAGGTGCGCTGGCGCTGGCTGGCCGAGCCCTTCGGGACCACCGCGCCGGAGACCAACCCGCAGGGGCTGGGAGACTTCACGCAGAACCTGAGGTTCCCGGGGCAGTATGCGGATGCGGAGTCGGGGCTGTTCTACAACTACTTCCGTCACTACGATCCGTCGAGGGGCGGATATCCGAAGTCGGATCCGATTGGTTTCGCGGGTGGTAGCGTATCAACCTACATATATGCGGATGGGAATCCACTGAGCTATATTGATCCTGATGGCTTGCAAAGTGGATCAATGGGATTTCCAAATATTGAGGGTGAATTCCGGCAGTATCAAGAGGCAGTGATAAAGTATTTTTTTGAAATCGCCGGATTTGCCATTAGCGATGGGTTACTTGGGGCTGGTCTAAAAAGTCTAGAAGCGTTGCGTGCCGTAAGACTGGCGGAACTCGCTCGTGATGCAGCGGGTGCAGAGTATGGGAGAAAGTATGGAACTTATGTTGGTGGTTTTAAGAATGGAAAGATATTTACGGGAAAATCGCAGAAAGGCATAGGTTGTGCGGAGAATGATGTCGCTCTGCAAGGCGGTGCAGACGTATTCATGACCCCCGCCTTCGGGTGGCGTCGCAATCCATCAACAGGACTGGTTGAGTGGACGGAAATTCCTGTCTGCTATTCTTGTCAAGCGAAATATAGTCCATTCCAGTTCCCTAGGGGTATTAAGGCTGAGCCCGGTGGGCCATGGGGCTGGTAATTCTGGTATGGTAATAATGCGCATAGAGGAGATTTCGATGACGGTACTCGATCGCGTTAAAGGTGTTCATTGGCGCTTATATGATCAGCCCGAATGGAATGATCCATTGAGTGTTCCAAAAGCAATCGAGAAGTTGTTGAATTCTGAAGAGGATGCGTATATATGCTTGATCAATGCAGTTGGAAATAACCATGCTGGGACATACTATCCAATAGTGTTGGAGCTATTGCCGTTTCTGGAGGAAATAATTAAAGCAAATGAACCCTCTCCTCAGCGAATAGCGATATGCTTTCTTGATGACTTGTTCGCCTCATTCCACCCGCAATCCGGCTATGAGAAGCTAAGAGACGGCACTGCGCAGCACCAAGATCTCGAGGTGACGTTCAGGAGCCGAGTTCGTCAGTTGATGCCTATATTGATGCCTATTTCTTCCAGCACGGGTCCGAATGCTGCTCTTGCCAGCGAATTTCTCTCCCTCATACGCGAAGCGGAGTAGCTGTTGGATTCCAGGTGCCTGGATCCGTGGGATTGAGGCTGAGGCCCGCGGTGCTGTGCCGATCAGGCCAACTTCTGGCGCCTCATGAGAGCGCAACGGCTCTCGTGTGAGGCCAGGACGATCGACTCGGAGTGATGCGGCACCCGTTTGCCGCAGGTTGCGCCCCGGATGCCGCAATTCGGCCACGCCGCAACGCAGCGCCTGACGCGCGAAGCTGGTATTTCGAGTATCTGACGGTGCAGTTTCTGAAAATAAATACAACGCAAACAGCTTTCATTTACATTGGAGAAAAGTACACGGCAGTTCAGCACTTAGCCGTGCGTATTGGGGATCGAGTGTTTGATTCTTACACCGGTTCTCAGGGTATGCTCTATAGTCAGTACCTGACTATGTTGGGCGAATCCAATCTTGGGCCCAGTAGCGTTGGCATTGAGGTGCTCAAGACAATTTCTCGGTACAGATAGCATGAATAATCTGCAAGAGTGCACGAACTTCATTGAATGGTTTGAGCAAGCGCTGCGTGCAAGACCGGGTATGTTTGGATCCTTGGCAGAGATCTCAGCTATGTTCTATATCGTTGACAATGTCAGCAATATTTGCACTCATGGCGAAAGGCTTCCAACGAAGCTGTCGTGGAATGGATTCTTGATCGAGCAGGGTCTCCTTAAGAAATCTCGCGTCGTCGATGAATCTTTGGGCTATGAAAGGTTCATCGAGCTGAGGGGGCGATATTTGGACTGGCGAGAAGCTAAGCGCGCTCAATAGGCGGCTCAAGTTTTGGACCGCTAGGATCAGGGTTTGGCCGCCGCGGGTGTTGCAGTTCAGGCTTGAGGCCGCCATCGGCTCGCGTCGTGAGTTAGAAGCTCGCAGACAAGGTGAACCTGATCGATCAGAGGCACGAGTTCGTGCGGCTGCCGGGTCTGATCAACTGGCGGGCGTTCGCTGACGAATGGAGCCCGCAGTTCGCATCGACGACGGGGAGGCCAGGAGTGCCCACTAGGCTGATGGCGGCGCTGCTGTACCTGAAGGGCGCTTCTCGTGACTCCCCTTGAGCGCCTTGATCGCAGCTGACACGTCGGGCCGCGTCAGTCCGCCGCGCCGCCGCCCTGGCGCACCTGCTGGTCGATCGCGCCGAACAGCGACTGCCCGTCCAGCCCCTTCATCTCGATGCGGATGGTGTCGCCGAACTGCATGAACTCCGTCTTCGGCTCGCCACCCTCGATGGTCTCGATCGCTCGCTTCTCGGCGATGCAGCTGTAGCCGCGCGACCAGTCCTTGTTGCTGACGGTGCCGCTGCCGACGATGCTGCCGGCGCGCACGTTGCGCGTCTTGCAGATGTGGGCGATCAGCTGGCCGAAGTGGAAGGTCATTTCATCGCCGGCATCGCACAGGCCGACCTTCTTGCCGTTCCAGGTGCTTTGCAGCGCCAGGTGCACGCGCCCGCCCTTCCACGCGGCACCCAGCTCGTCGGGCGTCACCGCGACCGGGCTGAACGCGGTGGCCGGCTTGCTCTGGAAGAAGCCGAAGCCCTTGGCCAGCTCGGGCGGGATCAGGTGGCGCAGCGACACGTCGTTGGCCAGCATCAGCAGCCGGATGCCTTCCAGCGCCTGCTCGGGGGCGGTGCCCATCGGCACGTCGCCGGTGACCACCGCGACCTCGGCCTCGAAGTCGATGCCCATCTTCTCGCTCGGCACGACGATGTCGTCGCAGGCGCCGATGAAGTCGTCGCTGCCGCCCTGGTACATCAGCGGGTCGGTGTAGAAGCTCTCGGGCACCTCGGCATGGCGCGCCTTGCGCACCAGCTCGACGTGGTTGATGAAGGCCGAGCCGTCGGCCCACTGGTAGGCGCGCGGCAGCGGCGCGGCGCACAGCTTCGGATCGAACGGAAAGGCGTGGCGCGCCTTGCCGTGGTTCAGCGTGACGTACAGGTCTTCGAGCTGCGGCGACAGGAAGTTCCAGTCGTCCAGCACCTGCTGCAGCCGGGTCGCGATGCCGGTGGCGTGGTGGGCGGTGCAGAGGTCGCGCGACACGACGACCAGCTGGCCGTCGCGAGATCCGTCTTTGTAAGTGGCGAGTTTCATCGTGGGTCCGTACTATCCGTCTGTCATCCGGGGGCATGCCGATTGCCGTATTGTCGGTGCCTGGCCCGACCCCACCTGCCCACCATCGCCACCGAGCCCCCACGACCCTTGCGAATCCTGCCCCCGCTCACCGCCTTGACCCTCGTGCTGCTGTTGCACGCCGCCGCATGGCAGGGCGCCGCCAGTCCGGGCACCGGCAAGCGCTCCGACTTGGTGGTGGCGGCGATGCAGGTGCGCACCGTGGAGGCGCCGGCCCCCGCGGTGGCTGCCGCGGCGCCGGCGCCGGTA